>JAAZAW010000100.1 GCA_012514125.1 Phycisphaerae bacterium
AAAAGACGATCGACAAAACGAGAAAGACGATCGACAAAATGGGAAAGTCGATCGACTTTTGAGGATATTCGATCGACTTTTTGTCTTTGTCGGTCGGTTTTTGGGCGGTTCGAGCGGTTTGAGGTTCCGAAAGATCAATAATACTTATCAATCACACCCCGGCCTGAGGTTTCGCTCCGGCTTTCGGGACGGTTATTGATTATTGAAGGATGTGCGGAGGGAACAGAACGGCCTGACTTATGGCTCGTTCACAATGGCCGACTATTCTTCCAATGTCGGGAAAGCCTGGGGCATCGTTGTCAAAATTTGAGTTTCCTGCTCGTTTTCAACGGCCTGGGTTGATTGTAAAGCCGCGGGAGCGATCGGAGTCATGCTTACCGTTTCATAAACGATATCAATAGGACAACTATAGCCCAAGCCGGCATTGTTTGCCTTATCTTTCGCTACAATTCGTATCATGACTGTTTTATCAATCGCATCTTCTGGAATGACAAACTCAAAGCTGCCTTCAAAAGAAGGATAGGAATTCACCAGAGGCACCCAGCATAAATCTTTCGCCTTAAAATCGATACAGATGCTGATTTCGACAAGCTCGGGCGCCAGATTCAAGTCATGAGCCTGCCATTCCACGCGGATGGTCTGTCCCGGATAGTAGCAATCCTGATCCGGCGAGATAAAGACCGTCACCTCGGGCGCCGTGGTATCGACGTGAAAGTTCATGTGCGGCCGGGGCGGTTTGCAATCTGCCGGCGGGATTCCCGGCCCCATAAATCGAATACCATACACATCGTCGGTTCGAACTTCATAGGGAAAATATTGCTGCTGCAAGCCGAAATATCCGATTCGCTTCCAGTTGATACCGCCGTCCTTTGTAAGCCAGATGGCAATTCGGGGAGCTTTTTTGGGATCGCCCACCGCGGGTCTGGGAATCTGAAGCAGGCGGCTGGAGGTATGATGTTCCACGATCCTGCCGTCGAAATTTTCAAGGGAATCGACACCGTCAGCGGGTTTGACGTAATAAGGCTGGTCGTAACTCCATTCAGGTGTGGCTTTGTCCGTGAGTTTTGGATATTCGTCTTTTTCTTGCGAATTGCAGCAGCCTCCGATTAACGGCACAATCGCAAAAAGAAAAGAGAAACAGAAGGTTACAGGAGATTTTGTCAATATCGGTCCGATCATATTTGTCACCTTACACTATTATTCATTTCATAAAGATTTAATGACTTTATCGGCGATCAGATTGCCTAAACTTTACGTTACACTTTTATAAACGAATAATTATGATTATTTTGAGGACTCTTTCCTGTTTTTAACAGGAAAAAAACCGAATTTCTCTGAGAAAAGATAAAAAAAGCGATCGGTTTTTGATGTTCCGATCGCTTTTTACTGACCCCGACGGGATTTGAACCCGTGTTGCAGGGATGAAAACCCTGTGTCCTAGACCTGGCTAGACGACGGGGTCGCCAGCTTAAGAGTATATAATAATGCCGTGTGAAGCCGGATATGTCAAGCGAAAATCGGCATAAATGGCGATTTTCTTCCAAAGATTCATCCCGGCGCACACCCTGATTTTCCAAAACGTTATACTTCCGCCCTGGCCATATTTTCGAGCAATTGATGGGTGGCGGGGAAACGATTCAGAGCCAGGTGCAATGATTTCATCGCGTCTTTGGGTTTCATTTTCACCAGATGCGATCGCAAAGCGGCGTAAAGCGGCATTTTTTCACCTACGAGCAGATGGTCTTTTCGGGTGCCGGACTCGGGAATGTCGATGGCAGGGAACATACGTTCGTTGGCCAGGTCGCGTGAGAGGACCAGTTCCATATTGCCCGTACCTTTAAATTCGCGGAAGATCAATTCATCCATTCGCGAGCCTGTATCGATCAGGGCGGTGGCGATAATGGTGAGCGAGCCGCCATGTTCGAATTTCCGTGCGGAACCAAAGAGGCGTTTTGGAATTTCAAGGGCATTGGCATCGATCCCGCCGCTCATGATCTTGCCGCTGCCTCTTTGACCGATGTTGTAGGCGCGTGAAAGACGGGTCAGGGAATCGAGCATAATCACCACATCCTTGCCGGCCTGGGCAAGACTTTTTCCGTGCTCGATTACGATTCGTCCCAGCCGGGTGTGTGATTCAGTCGGTCGATCGTTGCAACTGGCAAAAACCCGGCCTGGAATGTTGCGTTTCATGTCGGTGACTTCTTCGGGTCTTTCATCCACCAGAAGCAGGATCAGCTCGATATCGGGATAATTATTTTTGATGGCGACGGCGATCTGCTGGAGCAGGATCGTTTTACCGGTTCGCGGCGGCGCGACGATAACGGCTCGCTGGCCAAAACCCAGTGGGCAGATCAGGTCGATGATTCGAATGGCGAGCGTGCCGTAGGGAATTTCCGTACCGGGGGACCGGGGTTCCAGAACAAGCTGAGGCTGAGGATCGATAACGGTCTGTTCCTCAAAAGGGGTACAATCTCGCCAATCATCGACTTCCAAGCCGCAAATACGGTTGATTTGTTTGACGAGCATCGCCCCCTGCCTTCCGGGTTCACACTGGGCTTCGATCAACGCCCCTTCTCGCAGCTTGAGATTGCGGATCATATTCCGGTCCACAAGGGGATCGATTCGACGCATCGGCAGCGTGGACATCGGCTCTCTGATTTGCCCGCCGCCACGCGGTAAAATTTCCAAAATTCCATTGACTGTTTTCATGATCTTCCTGTCGTTTGATGACGTTTGTGTTACGGGAAATGTCAGATTTTCAGCCGACAAAAGCACTCCGTGTAAAAACGATTTACGAGTCGGGCATTATTATTCGCGGCGATACGTAGGACCAAACACTGTTTTTAAGCATGGTCATTCAGTGTGTCTGTATTTCCTGGATTCCCCTTGGAAAAATCCGCGATCTGACGTCCTCTAAACTACCTTTAAACAATATTATAGTAATATTAAAAGAGATTTTCCACAAGAAACAGAGGACGAAGGTAAAAAACTTAACGCCTCGATATCGCGTTTTTTGAGGTCAACGAAGGCGAAGTCGGGTCGCCTGCTGGGAAAAGGATTTTATATGATCACGGATGATTGACTAAAAAAGTCTGGCGGATTTCCTGGAGCGTATAGCCGCTGTGGTTGAGTCGATGGACGAGTTTGACACGTTGAACGGCATGATGATCGAAGAGGCGATGCCCGCCGGGGGTTCGTTGGGTTTCCTTGACGAGGCCCAGCATGAGATAATATTGAACCGTATGCCGTGAAAGATTGGTCAGACGGGCGACGTCGGCGATTCGCAGGAGGTTATTTTCAGGGTGCCCGGTCATTGCATTACCTCATTCTATTCCTGCCCGTTGAAAAGAGTCGGTCCCGCGTTTTCGGGAATTTGTTTTTCGACGAATTTGAGTCCGAGGTGTTCGTAGGCTGCGCGGGTGGCGATTCGGCCCTGACGGGTTCGAGCAAGCAGACCTATTCGCAGCAGGAACGGCTCGACGACATCTTCGAGGGTGTCGCGCGCTTCGCCCAGGGTGGCGGCGAGGGTTTCAATACCGGCGGGACCGCCGCGATAGGTGTCGATGAGCGTGCGAAGAAATTTCCGGTCCAGATCGTCGAGGCCCAGATGATCGACGCCTTCGAGCTTGAGGGCTTGTTCGACGACGGCGACGGTGAGCTTGCCGTTACTGCGGACCTGGGCGTAATCGCGAACTCGCCGGAGCAGGCGGTTGGCGATTCGGGGAGTGCCGCGAGATCGCCGTGCGATGAGTTCCAGAGCCTCATGGTCGTAGGAAACGCTGAGCATCGCGGCACTGCGAGCGACCCGTTCAAAGAGGTCGTTTTCGTTCCAGTAATCGAGGTGTTCGAGCAGGCCGAAACGGGTCCTCATGGGGGCGCTGATCATCCCTGCGCGGGTGGTGGCGCCGATGAGGGTAAAGGGTTTTAGCGGGATATTGATCGACCGGGCGTGCGTGCCGCTATCGACGGTGAAATCGACCTTGAATTCCTCCATCGCGGGATAGAGAAATTCTTCGACGGCGATGGGGAGCCGGTGGATTTCATCGATGAAGAGGACGTCGCATCGTTCGAGATTTGTGAGGATGCCCATCAGGTCGCCGGGCCGGGCCAGGGCGGGTCCGCTGGTGGTGCGAATGTTGGTTCCCAGTTCATTGGCGATAACGTGGGCGATGGTGGTTTTTCCGAGTCCGGGCGGGCCATGAAGCAGGACATGTTCCATAGGCTCGCTTCGCTGTCGAGCCGCGGTGAGGGCGATTCTGATTTTTTCAAGAATATGCGTCGCGCCGATACATTGATCGAGGCGAGTAGGACGCAGGGAGAGGTTGTATTGTTCTTCCTCCACACCATGCGATTCCGATGACAATAATTTTTCTCTGGCCATTAGATCATTCCTGCTTTACGCCGATAGACGGCTTCGACAATTTTTCCGGGGTCCGTAATGGATGGGTCCGCCTTGGAGATTTTCTGGATCATTTCAACGGCTTCGTTTCGTTTTTCACCGAGTTGGATAAGCACCTCGAGCGCTTCCCTCTGGAGTTGATCGAGTTCTTCGAGGACGGGTTCACCGACAACGGTTCTCTGGCCGGCATACGCGAAACGATCGAGCTTTCCCTTGAGCGATGCGACGAGTTGTTCGGAGGTGCGTTTGCCGATTTCCGGCAGGTGCGACAAGAGTTTCACATCGGCGTTTTCGATGGCGGTGGCGATTTCGCTGATGGGCAATGCCAGGGCTTTGAGCGCTTTACGATAGCCCAGGCCTTTGACCTTGATGAATTCCATGAAAAAGGTACGTTCCTCCGGCTCGAGAAACCCCACCAGACGAGGGAACAAATTCCCGCCGACCGCGGTTCCTTCATAGTATTCGATGGTGTAGAGCGTGATGCTCTGGCCGACTTTGCCTGAGAGCATGCCCTGTGCGAACGCGGGGATGTTGATCTCCTGCCAGATACCATCGCGATCGAGCACAAGATTTCCTTCGTTTACGGAGATAAGTTTTCCGGTAATTCTTACGATCATAGTGATAAATCGTCCTTATGAGTATGTCCAGTAGTTTATTATACCAGCGCAAGCGGACAAATTCCGCATATTTCACCGTAAATTCACAGGCATTTGTTTTAAGAAACCAAGGCGTTGCCTTCAAATCGGGCAAGTTAGACTTGCAGTGAAATTGAAAAACCGATAATATTGCGCCGGTATTTTACAGGTACGGGAGACGATGACACAATTAATTGCCGAAAAATCACAACTCAGCGGACAGGTTCGAATGCCCGGTTCCAAAAGCCATACCATTCGGGCGATTACGTTTGCATCGCTGGCGAAGGGCCGATCGGCAATTCGCAGTCCGCTCGATAGTCTCGACGCACAATCCGCCGTTGGGTGTTTTCGTTCCCTTGGAGCCAAAATTGACACCGAAGCGGGCGATGCGAAAAATCCGATCTGGACGGTGGAAGGATTCGACGCCAAGCCGCAAGTGCCGGACGATGTGATTGACGTCGGCAATTCTGGGACTTCGCTTCGGCTGGCGCTGGGAGCAGCGTCGCTGATCGAACGAGGGACGGTGGTATTCACGGGCGATCACCAGATTCGCCGGCGCCCTGCCGGACCTTTGATCAAGAGTTTGAACGATCTTGGGGCAAAGGTCTGGAGTACGCGGGAAAATAATCTGCCACCGTATGTGGTATGCGGAAAACTTTCCGGCGGAAAGACGCAACTGGAGGCGGTTTCAAGCCAGTATCTTTCCTCCCTGTTGATTTGCTGTCCACCGGCGGAAGGCGAAAGTGACATTACCTTGAGTCTGCTCAACGAGAAGCCTTATGTCGAAATGACGCTGGGTTGGCTCGATCGACTTGGGGTTCAATATGAAAATGAAGAATTTCGTCGATTCAGAATTCCGGGCGGTCAGCGTTATACGGGGTTTGATTGTCGGGTTCCGGCGGATTTTTCGTCGGCGACGTTCTTTTTGTGCGCCGCGGCGATGGCGGGACAGGATGTGAAAATCATCGGACTCGATATGAACGATACACAGGGCGACAAAGCGGTGGTGGATTATCTGCGGCAGATAGGGGCGGAGATTTTTGTGAGCGATGACGCGATTGTCGTTGGGAAAAAGACGTTGCATGGAGCCGAGATCGACATGAACGCGACGCCCGACGCATTGCCGGCGATGGCGGTAACGGCGTGTTTTGCGGATGGGCCGACGAAGCTATATAACGTTCCCCAGGCGAGAATCAAAGAGACGGATCGAATTGCCGTAATGGCGGCGGAACTTTCCAAACTCGGCGCCAGGATTCGAGAATTGCCGGATGGATTGGAAGTCGAACCGGCGAGGCTTCATGGCGGAACCGTCGAGGGCCATGCCGATCATCGAATCGTCATGGCGATGTCGCTGGCGGGGCTTTTGACGGATGAGCCGGTTGTCGTGAATGGAGCCCAGGCCGCTGCGGTTACGTTTCCGGATTATGCGGATTTGATGCGGGCGATCGGGGCGAAGATTCACGTTGTTGAATGAAACAATGGCGGGCACAACCCCTGCAAAAGAACAAAAATAGAAAAATCATAATGGAGGTTTGAGAATATGCTGGGTAATACATTCGGAAGATTGTTCAGAGTGACCTGTTGCGGTGAATCGTATGGAAAAGGGTTGTTGACGATTGTCGACGGCGTTCCGCCGGGACTTAAGATTACGAAAGAAATGGTCCAGGCGGAACTCGATAAGCGCCGACCCGGACAAAGTCCGATCGATTCACCACGAAAAGAAACCGACCAGGTGGAGATCGTCGCGGGATTGCTCGAAGGCGTGACGACCGGCGCTCCGATCGGCATGGTGATTTATAACGTCGATACGCAGAAGATTCATGTCGATCAGTATCGGGCGGTGAAGGATGTTTTTCGGCCCGGACATGCTAATTTTACCTTTTTTGTGAAATATGGGGAATATGCCGACTGGTGCGGCGCGGGCCGATCCAGCGGACGCGAGAGCGTGGGTCGGGTGGCCGGCGGCGCGGTGGCGAAATTTATTCTGGCCCGCGAAGGAATTGAAGTGTTGGCGTATACGGCCGAGAGCCACGGCATTAAGATGCGTCCGATGAGTTATGAGGAAATCCGGGCGAATTATCGCAAGAACGATATCAACTGCCCGGACCTTGAGACAGCCAAAAAAATGGAAGAAGACCTTCACAAAGTGCGTGAGGAAGGCGATACCGCAGGCGGAATTATCGAGATCGTCGCACGCGGCGTGCCCGCGGGCTGGGGCGAGCAGGTTTTCGACAAGCTCAAGGCGACGCTGGCCCAGGGGCTGATGAGTATCGGTGCGGTTCAGGGCATGGAATTCGGCGACGGGTTCCAATGCGCGACGGCGACGGGATCGAAATGGAACGATCAGCCTTTTGTGGAAGACGGCGCGATACGCTTTAAGACCAACCGCTGCGGCGGATTGCTCGGCGGGATGAGTAACGGCGAAGACCTCGTGATGCGAATCGCGGTGAAACCGACACCGACCATTTCCAAAGACCAGGACACGGTTGATGTCTATACAATGACGCCTCAAAAACTTTCAGCTATTACCCGGCGGGATATCACCCTGCTGCCTCGTGTGGCTCCGGTGGCAGAGGCGATGGTGCAGATTGCGCTGGTGGATTCGATGTACATGGCGGCGGCGTATGACAGCGTGGCCAAGCTTGATAAACACTGGAAGGAAATCGGTCGGCCTCGGCATAAAGCCACCGGACAAAATCCGTAGTCGATACGGCCAGCTAAAAAACATTACCGGCGGCTTCGATACCGAAAAGATTAGTGTGCGCAAAGGATTGTGACCCGCGGACCCAGAGGTTTCCAGTTTACGGCGTTATTGCGAACAAAAACGACCTGAGTCTGTGCGCCGACAACGGCAGCGAGATGTGAAACGCCGTTATCGTTCCCGAAATATTGTCCCGACAGCGAAATCAAGGCAGCCAAACGTTCCAGGGGCCAATCGGCAAAGAGTGTTCCCGCTTTTTCCAGCGTTTTAATCGTCCCCTCGTCGAATTGTTCAAGCTCGACCCGGCCAAGTAAAAAAGCGGGAGTGATTTCCTGGCGATTCAGGGAGTCGGCTAAACGCAGAAAGTTTTCCATGGGCCAGCGTTTATTTTCGCCTGAGGCGCCGGGATGAATCAGCATCAGCCGTTTTGGGTCGATACGCCGGTCGCGAAGTTCCTGCGTCACCGACAAACATGTGTCGGAATCCACAGGACAAACGCTTGAGGGCAGACTATCGACCGGCTTTTTCATGACCTGCTCGGCGAGATATTGATAAACATGCCGCGAATACTTTTCCGGAAGTCTCGGTTCCACACTGATAACGCGATGCGGAGCCGTATTTTCAAGCCGACGCGAAAAATGAGCCTGCGGACCGGCCACAACGTTGATCATCAACTCGTAACGATTCAAGATGGATTGACATTCGGGCGGAATCGGCAAATCGGGAGAAAAAAACAGATGCCACCCCGGAATTGAAAAATCGTGACATTCCTCGATAAGGCCTAGAGTTTTTGCCAGTCTGCCCAGTGGCGGTTTGCCCAACAGATCCCAGCGAAACGGTCCAAATTGCGTATTACATAGGGAAATCAGACGCAAAGCCACCAGAAAATCGCCGATCGCTCCCTGATGAATCAGTAATGCCTTCCGCAGATCATTTTTCGCAGTCGGTGTCATCGCTGATCCAGCCCCCCCCTGCCACACGATCGTCCTCATAGAAAACCACCGCCTGGCCCGGTGTTACCGCGTATTGCGGTTCGGCAAATTTTACACGGACACGATCCTCGCCTATCCATTCGACGGTCGAACGGACAGCCTTGTGCGCATAACGGATCTGGGCGTCGAATTCCCGTGGTCCCTGAGGTTGATCGATATGCCAGTTGAGTTCGTCGGCAATTAACGAGGTTCGGGCGAGGTCCTCTTTCGAGCCGACCGTCACAACATTCGTCAGTGGATTGATGTTGACGACATAGATCGGTTCACCGGCTGCGATTCGCAATCCGCGACGCTGGCCTATGGTGTATCGAAAGACGCCTTTGTGCTGGCCCAGGATTTTTCCCTGCATATCCACAATGGGACCTGGGCGATTGAGTTCGCCATGACACGAGCCGACAAAATTGACATAATCATCATCGGGCACAAAGCAGATTTCCTGACTGTCGCCTTTTTCGCTCACGGGCAGATTAAGTCGTCGGGCCTGGTCGCGAATTTCATCTTTACTCCGGGCTTCGCCGTTAGGAAACAAAATGCTGCCGAGTTCCTTGCGGCGGATACCGAAAAGAACGTAGGATTGATCCTTGCCCCGGCACAGGCCGCGGGCGAGTCGCGAAAATCCTTCGTGCTCGACGATCCGGGCATAATGGCCTGTCGCGAGATAATCGGCTCCCATATCGCGGGCGAAAGCAAGGAGTTTGCTGAATTTGAGTTTGGCGTTGCACCGGACACAAGGATTGGGCGTTCGCCCGACGGCGTATTCGTTCATGAAATATCGGATGATCTGCTGCATGTCCCAACTGTAATCGACGATGTGGAGCACAATGCCCAGATACTTGCAAACCTTTTGAGCGTCGGCAAGATGGCCTTTGAGATTTTCATCGACTTTTTTGTCGGAGGAGAGCATACGGACAAACACGCCCGAACATGGGTAGTTTTCTTCGATCAGACGGGCAGCCGCCACAGAGCTGTCCACTCCGCCGCTCATTGCCACCATGACTTTTTTTTGTGTCCTCACCATTGTCAGTGTTCCATCTATTATTCCGGTTTTTTTTATTATAAATCGGCAGAAAGGACAATACCAGTGAGTCGAAAATTTAAAATGGTCATCAAACACATGGAATCGAGTCGGTTCCGGTTGGCGACATTAACGGCGGTTTCATTCAATTTCAAAAGTTATTGAAAAAAAGAATATGCACACTTTTAAAATTTCGGACAGTATAATAGGCATGGGGAAAAGGGTAACGCTCGACTAGTTTTACGAAAAATCAACGGTGCGATTAAAATTCGAGCAATTGAATTTTTAGGGGGATGCCATGTATGGATCTTTTGCATATGAACTCACGCCTGTTCTCGCGCAAAACAGGGGACTTTATTATATCGGAGGCGGATTGTTAACGACCATTATCATCATTCTTCTTGTGACGTTTCTGCTTCGCCGCTGACATGTATTGTATCGAAAATAAGACCTGCAAAGGTCGAGTAAACAAAACATTTTCGTATCGTAAAGACAGGAGAGAACGATGGGAACATTAAAAATCTGCAAGTATTTAAAAACTGTTTCATGGCTTGTCCTGGCGGTCAGTATACTTTTGAATACCGGATGCTCCATCTTTGTCACACGCGAAACCAAAGTTACCCCGGGGGACAGTGATGGAACTCGGGCAACGGAAAACGTGGAAGTGGGTACCGATATTGAAGCGCCGGCGGGTGATTGGGATTAACACCGAAGCGTTTCAGGAACGAGAATTACGGCGACCCTGAGACACCGGACAAATCGGCGGCGGTAAAAGTTGTACCGTTATTTTTTGCAAGCAGGCTGGTGCGTATGACATTTTCCAGACCAGAGAGTCCCTTGCGTTCTGCAAATGTTTGCAGAATGGGATAGATTTCCGGAGCGATGGCATTGATAACACAGCCATAGGTTTTGGCATATTTTTGGATGTAATGATTAACCAGCAGCGGCACATCGTCCCGACGTTCGCAAAGCGGCGGAAAGCGAAGCTCGATCCGGCTTAGGCATTGACATAATTCTCTATGAAACCGCCCTTCCCGGACCTTCGGTAATAACGGCTCAGAGGCGAGTGTGATGACTCGAACCTTCCCACCACCCGTAGAGGCACTCGGCTCCATCAAGCAGCCTTTTTTCCGAAGCGTGTCATATACTTTTTCCTGAACGTCGAGCGCCAGGCGACAAGGATTTTCCAGAACCAGCGTACCGCCCTCCATAAAGATCAGCCGATGAAGATAATCCTCGATCTTGTTTGAAAAAGCCCCTGTGTTGTAAAATAGATCGCGTTGATCGGATGAAACGTCCTCGCCGGTATCGACACCAATTGCGAAAAAAGGGCAGGTCGAACGTTTCGGGTCCATTTTATGAATGGCCTGAGCCAATTGAAAGGAACCTTCCGCATGATCGGCCTCGATCAAAATCGGATAATCGAGCAAAGCGGCCTGGCAGGCACGAAAAACAAGTTCCTGCATGGATTGAGATCGAGCGGGAATCCCCATGACACTTGTCATCCACGAAACATCGCAGGAATTTCGGCAGAAACCCGACGATTGAAACCGAAGGAGTGTTTCTTCGATTCGATCCGCCAGAAGCGTTGGAAAATCCGGAACGTCCACGTTCACAAAACCGTTGATGCCCGCTTCGATGGCATGGGCACAAATGCTCACATCGGTTCGATTGTCGACCGCCAGGAGAAGAAAGCTTTCCGGATGGATATTCCGAAAATAAAACGCCCAATCCAGATCGCGACGATACTGATCGGCATGGCACGAGAAAACAGAGTCAGCCAGCAGGATGATACGAGGCGGCAACAACTTATGAAGATCGGCAGGATGGGTCTTGCTGTCAATGAAAGAAAAGGAATTGTTCAGGAAAGTTAATGCTGAAGCCAGGGGTGAACGGGGAAAGTGATTCGAAGCCACTACCAGAAGAATCAAACCGCCGGCGTCTTGGCGTCTGAGCGTTTTATCGTTCATGTCATGCTTCCTTTTTTAAACCCTGAGCTTTCAGCCGAATCAAAAACCAGGACGACACGCGGTCCTGCGATTATTGTAAATTTTATTCGCATAAGTTGGAAAAAGAAGTAAGATTATAAAGATTTACAAATTTCCATTCTTTATGTTGTTCTATTGAAAGCCTGTCATCGAAATCACCCAAATTCGTCATTATTTGCAAAGACGGAACTTACGGATCCAACCAGCGTTGCTTTTCAAGGCGGAATAGAGCATTTTTATGTCTTTGGCGGGGAACTATTTAAAAAATAGGAAATATGGAGTATGATATGAAAAACTTTTGAATGGTTCGTCCGGGAATTTCACCCGACGATTTCAAAAGATTCAGGAAAATCGAAAATAACTTTCGGGCGATCGGCCCAAAAGGAAATCCAGATGACATTAAGGGAAAGCATTTTAATCGTCAACGGAACGGTAATCGATCCAGCCAACAACATCAATGATCAGGCAAATATCCTGATTCAGGACGGCAAAATTTCACAGGTCGGACAGGATAAACCCAAAGCCCAGACACGAATTGACGCGACGGGTTTATACGTCCTGCCGGGATTGATCGACATGCACGTTCATTTGCGCGAGCCGGGGCATGAAGAGGAAGAGACCATCGCGACCGGAACACGAGCGGCGGCGGCGGGCGGTTTTACCAGTATCGCGTGCATGCCCAACACCCATCCGGTGATCGATAACGAGGCGGCGGTGGATTTTATTATCCGACGAGCGGAAGATACGGGATTTTGCAATGTGTTTCCGATTGGTGCGATTACCAAAAACAGAGAGGGCAAGGAACTCGCGGAAATGGGAACAATGGTGCGGGCCGGCGCGGTGGGGTTCAGCGACGACGGCGATGGAATCGCCGATGCGGGAATTACCTACCGGGCGATGCAGTATCTGACGATGTTCGGGAAGGTATTAATTCAGCATTGCGAAGATGTATCGCTGGCGGGTAACGGCTCGATGAACGGCGGGAAGACGGCGAATCGGCTGGGAATTCCAGGTAGAATTTCACTTGCGGAACAAATCATGATTTATCGCGATCTGCTGCTGGCGGAAGCGACGGAATGCAAATATCATGTGGCCCATGTTTCGACGGAAGGCTCGGTCGAACTGATTCGCCAGGCCAAAGCCAAAGGGCTTCGACATATTTCAGCCGAAGTCACACCGCACCACCTGGCATTAACGGAAGAAGCCTGTCAGACCTTCGACTCCAACTATAAGGTTGCCCCCCCACTCCGAACAGCCAGGGACATCGCGGCGATGAAGGCAGCCTTGGCAGATGGAACCATCGACTGCCTGGCCACCGATCATGCCCCTCATAGCCGGGAAGAAAAGGAACTGGAATTTCTTTACGCGCCGTTCGGCATGATCGGTATGGAGACGGCCCTGGCGATTTACATCAAAACGTTGATCGACGATAACACACTCGACTGGCCCGATCTGGTGGCGAAAATGACGATCAACCCGGCGCAAGTGCTGGGAATCCAGAAAGGCACTCTTTCCGCCAATGCCGACGCGGACATCACACTCATCGACCCGGACGTCATCTGGACCATCGACAAGGAACGTTTTTTCAGCCGAAGCCGAAATTGCCCGTTCCACGGCTGGCAGGTCCATGGACGAGTCATGGGCACGATCGTCGGCGGACAGATCAAACACGACGATGGATTGCGAATAGAATGACGAAGGGCGAGCGGGCTTTGGGCTTTAGGATGTGGAAAGCGGCGGATAATGCCATGGAACGACTTTTTTCATGAACGAAATGACAACGGAAGAAAATTTCAGGCCTCGACATTCCCGGCTGATTATGGCGGGCAGAATTCTTTTCGCCGTCGCGGCATTGGCGATGGTGATCCATTCAATTCAGTTTCATGACTATCTGGCGAAAGATGAACAGCGTTACCCGGTCGTCGCGGACCAGCCGGATCGATATCTGATCCGCGATGCGGCAGGGCAAGAGAGGGTTGTCTTAAAAAGCGATACCACCTGGAAGTACCGCATCGGGGCGATCACTCTGGCAAAAAATATCCGTGTAGGACCTGCAATGGCAGCGCTGGGGCTTTTTGCACTCGTACCGATATTGCTGACATATCGCTGGCGACAATTGCTTCGGGCACAACAGATCGATCTATCTTTCAAAACGGCGGCACAACTGACTTACGCGGGACTCTTTTTAAATTTTTTTCTGATCGGAACGACCGGAGGCGATCTGGTCAAAGCCTATTGGCTTGGACGATTTTCTCCCAAACGGGCGGAAGGGTTCGTCAGCGTCTTTGTCGATCGTTTCATCGGTCTGATCGTACTGATTTTTCTGGCGGCAGTCCTGGTGATCTTCATGTGGCGGGACCCACAGGTCGCTAAAATCAGCCGGGCAATAGGAATACTCGTGATCCTGGCGGCATCAGCCATCCTGGTGCTTTTCTCGCGAAGAATTCGCCGGTTAATTCGCTTTGATCGATGGAAGTCCAAACTGCCGATTGCGGGAATGATCGACCGGATCGACCGATCGCTGCTGGCGTATCGACAATCGCCGCGATTGTTTTTGACGGCAATCGGGGCGACGGTGGTACTCCAGATTCTCAGTTCCATCGCCTCCTATTTTCTCGGCATCGCGATTCAAATCGATGCGGGCATCTGGTATTACATGCTGTATGTGCCGCTGGCCTTTCTGATCGGGTCGATTCCGGTGAGCGTCTTTTGGGGGCTGGGATTGCTGGAAGGCGCGTATGTGGGATTTTTCGCAGGCAGTGGTTTTGCAACGGTAACGCAGGCCGCCATGCTGGCTATGGCGGTACGCCTGATGCAGATGTTCTGGTCCCTGCCCGGCAGTCTGGTCATGGCAACGGGGCTTCAAAAAAACGAGAAAAACTTGGCCACGAATGACACCCCTTAAAACGATGAAGGATTTTTTTACCTATCATGAAGAACGGAAACATCATAACGGTTTTCGGATCGTCCAAACCCCAGCCCGGCGAGGCTGCATATAAAACGGCGTATGAACTGGGCCGTGCGCTGGCATCAGCGGGCTACACCGTCTGCAACGGCGGGTACGGCGGAACAATGGAAGCGGGTGCCCGGGGTGCCAAAGATGCGGGCGGCAGGACCATCGGTGTGACCTGCGGCATATTTGGGCGATCAGGGCCCAACGCATTTCTGGACAAGATCATCGAAACCGACAGCCTCTATCCAAGATTAACAAAACTGATCGAACTTGGCGATGGATATATTGTTTTACCCGGCGGCAGCGGCACATTGGTCGAACTTTCGCTGGTATGGGAAATGGTCGCCAAAAAATTGATGTGCCCCAAGCCGATTGTTCTGATGGGCGATTTCTGGAAACCGGTGATCGATATTTCCGCGATCGAAAGACCTAAAACAGTGGAACTTATTCAGTATGCCCATAGCGTCGAGGATGCGGTCAAACGCCTTTCCTAGGCACGTTTTTTCTTTATCGATCCCTCAGGAATGATCGGATTTATGATCTTCCGAAGATGATTTCACATCGTCGGCTTGATCGATCGACTTTTCGAGGGTACTTTGCGTCTCCGCCAGACCTCGCTTTAATTCATTAACCGATTTACCCAACGAACGAGCCAACTCCGGCAGGCGTTTGGACCCAAAGAGCAACAACGCCAAAACCAGAAGTGCCGCCAACTCGGGCCAACCCAGGTTCCCGATAAACGCCAAAGGTAAATGGGGCATCATTTTCTCCATATCTGAATAACATTTCCGATTTAGCTGAACTGTTTTTTATTATAGCACAACGCCCTCAGGGGTTCTCCAAATTTTTCAGATCGATTTCAATGGGATGAAATATTTCATGTTACCCAACCCTCATTAAATTTTCCTGCGTCACTTCGAAATAAAGAGGTTTACCGGTAACAAAGGCTTCGATTTCGTTAGCGACGAATGTACCGAGACGCAACTTGTTCTGATTGATGACTCCTGCTTCATGCGGTGTCAACATGACATTGGGTAAATGACGATAAGGGTGATCAAGGGAACATGGCTCTATGGGGTCGGTGACATCGAGGCAGGCGACAAAACGTTCTTTTTTGAGTTCTTCGATAAATTCCGGCTCGTTAATCAGGGCGTTGCGAGCGGTATTGATAAAGAGCGCACCATCCTTAAGCAAAGCAAAGTGTTTACCTCGTAACATTCCCTTTGTTTCTTCGGTGCTTGGCGCATTGAGGCTGATTATCATACATTGAGAGAAAAGCTCTTCCAATGTCTCAACTTTTGTCACCGCCAATTTCGTTGCTTGCTCAATAGAGCAATAAGGATCATAGAGGAAAAGATGACACGAAAAGTTTTTAAGCAAATGGATCAAGTGTCTTCCGACATGTCCTGATCCAATAATGCCGATATTTTGTTGATAGATTTCAAAAGCGCCGCCAAAATCTCCCAGCGGCTCGGACCATAGTCCCTTTCGTGCGCCGTTTGCTGCCCAGAAGGCTCGCTTGGATGCCGTTAAAATTAAACCCAGATTGAATTCGGCGACGCCATAGGCAATTGCTGCGGCGGCGCTGGTAACACGTACACCGGCATTCCAAACGGCATCAGACAACACGGGCTTGACCGATCCCGCTGCGTGTGTCAGGAGTTTCAGTTGTTTTGCATGAGCCATGATTTCGGCATCTAGTGCCGCAGTACCCCAGGATGTAACGATGATCTCCACATCAGCACTATGTTTTAGTAAAAAGTCTTTATCGGCGTTTTCAACCCGGGTAAAAACAACGGGAGAACAGAACTGATTGATTCTCTCCAGATCGGTAGAGTGAAAAAGTGTATGGAATAAATCCTGATTGACAGCATAAAGTAATTTTCTCACCGGATATTCCTTTACAATATTTTTCTGATAGAGCAGGTATGGGCGACCTTTAAAAATCAACAATTATCTCTAAAATCTATAGAATAACGTCTTTTTTCGTAAAATGTTGATCGACAATTGACGATATTCAATCGACTTCGTCTTCTTCAATCGTTTTTGTCTTTTTCGCCCGTTTCGGCCTTGCAAGTTTAGTGAGATTCATCAACCGACAGCTAAAACGATTTCAAGCTTCCATCATCCTTTGGATGGGGATTGCATCGCCAGTAAGGAAGTGATCTCATCATGCAGCACAGTGAACACTGAGATTCCCCATTGATCGGATGCTTCTTCGATGAGCTTTCGGCTCCACTTCCAGCTTTCCATCGCCGCACAACGAACTTCCACTTCATCCAGCCGAGCCGTGGCGGCTGCATAGCGTAACTGGTCGGTGGCGGGCAGGTCGCGTTCCAGTAACCTGCTGGGAGTTAGCCAGTGATCCGTAGTGCCGCGCAACAGGCGGCAAAGCTGAAGTTGTTGCGGAGCAACGATCGTCTGCATTAGCGCATGGGCCCGCGCAACTTCACCGCGTGCCAAAATCTGGGCCAGCGACAATGTCCAGTTCGTCAGTTCATAGCTGATCTGCCGGCTGGTCTTGACGGGATCGGGGCGACAAGGCTGCCTCAGACAAGCTACCGCCTCGGTCAGTCGTCCAGTGCGGTCCAGCAGGATCGCCGCGTTCGGATCGTGCAGATGAACCAGCCCTTGCCAGGTCGCAATCTCCGCGATACCTTTATCGGCCGACACAACATGAAACTCGCCCCGCATCAGGTCATCGAAAATGACGGCCAGAATACCATACATATTGATGTAGGCCAGCTTCAACGGCGCAAGCTTTTCAAGGAAAGCTCGACCGTCAAAGTTTTCAAGTTGATCGTCATTAACGTAGAGATAGGCCTCAAGGTCCGAATACTCATCGGCCTCGTCCATCGTCCACGATCCATACAGCAACACGCTGTCCAGACGCTGATCCGCATGCGCAAGAGCGCAAAGCCTGTCGATCTTTTGTTCGAGGTTGGACGTGTGGAAACCGTTCATGCGAGCTATGTTAGACGCCGTACGATCATGTGTCAAGAATATTCCGGGCGGACCGGTTCACGATTTTTCTCTATCAGGTCCGGAAGCGGAGGTTTTCGAATGTGGTTACAAACCTTGTCCGACGAAGCCGGAGAGTCTTCAAATTTTCAGGCCGATTTCCATGGCGAAGACCCTTTTATGGTAATCACGCAAAACCTTGATAGTTGTTTTGTTTAAGATATGATGGAGGTATGAATGAAAAACCATTAAGGGGGGCTAAACGATGAAAGCATTGATTCTGACAGCGGATGGTTTCGAGGATATGGAATTATTTTATCCGCTGTATCGCATGAAGGAAGAAAATATCGACGTCGATATCGCCGGTTCGATCAAAGGGGAAGTGTTCGGCAAGCATGGCTATCGCGTCGAGGCCAATCTGACCTTTGCCCAAGTTAATCCCGACCAATACGATCTGCTGATTCTGCCCGGTGGAAAAGGACCCGAAAAAGTTCGCCTCGACACCGATGCGTTAAAGATTACCAAGACCATGATGGAGTCCTGCAAAGTGATCGCCGCGATCTGCCACGCATCGCAGATTCTGATCTCGGCCGGTCTGGTCAAAGATAAACAAATGACCTGCTGGCAGGGAGTCCGCGACGACCTCAAAGCCGCCGGTGCCCACTATCTGGACCGCGAAGTCGTCATAGACGGGAACCTGATCACCAGCAGAATGCCCGACGATCTGCCGGCATTTTGCCGGACGATCTTCAGCGTGCTGAAAATTGGGGTCGAAGGATAAAACCTGGGGTCCGAATCGCGAGATTCAGGAACCGGTATCTGAGATTTTGATGCCGATATGATACGCATCGCCGAAATTCTTCTGTAATATCCGCTCCGCCAGATCGGGACGGATTTTGTCGATGAAAGTCAAATGATCGAGCAGCCAGGGTCTTTGGAGCATCATCCGGCCTGTGGCAGGATTCAACGTGCCAAGTTCCTCGAAAACAGCGGGATCAAATCGATATTCTTCCACAAACCGCCGTTCGCGGCGCCGGTTCAGACAAACCACCAGCCCTGCAAGTCCCGTTGCGACCCAAATGATCAGCCCGATCTGTCTGCCGACGATCTCTCCCCCTATCCAGAGTGCGTAATACTCGAACCCCCAGATAAACACCCCGATCAAAAGGCCCTGCACGAACGGCCCGAACAGGTCGTTTCGTTTCCAGGCAAGAATCGAAACCATCAGCCAGATCGCCAGGTAAATCAACCGGCATACATCCAACGCAATGACCATTCTTCGAAAAACCGGATCGACCCGATACAGCGCCGAATAAGGATCGATGCGCCCCGCTCCCATCAATTGAGCCTTGAAAAAAGCGTCGTTGCTCAAAGGAACCGCCGTCCGCAAAAGCACATTCACCGCGTCGCTGGGCGAAAGCTCGGGCCGGCGACTCATGATCAGTCCCAGCAACCCACTGACGCGAGGCGCGGCGAACGACGTCCCGCCGTAAATCCTGTAGGTGAAATTTTGTCGAACACCCGGGCCTGTTCCTTTTAATCCCTGCGCAACGATCCGGGACTTCAGGAACCCCTCCGCCGCGATTCGGATATGTCTGCCGTAATTTGAATACGACGTTTTCCGATCCGCCCCATCAACCGCCGCAACCGCCAGAACGCCCGGATATCCCGCCGGGTACATGGGGCGATCGGTCCGGTCATTGCCCGCAGCCGCCACCAGCACAATCCCCTGCCCAAGCATTTTTTCGATCAGGTCCCGTTCCCGCTCATCGGCCAGATAACTGCCGAAACTCATATTGACGACAATCTTCTCGCGAGGATTTTTTATCGCAAAGTCCAGAACATCCTCAAGAATAGCCAGGTAAATATCGCGCTGAACCTTCTCGCCCAGAGAAAGCATTCTGATATCGCAGCAGTCCCCGCTTTCGCGCACTGCCCGGGTTACATCCTCGCCGTGATTCTCATCGCCGACAAACGTATCGAGGATAAAAATGACTGGACGATCCGACGATGGAACGCTCGCCTGGCAGGCGGGAATCACCTGTGCGAAAATAACAACTAAAGGCACAATTCTAAAAAGAGTATAGGAGTTCAGCATCATTGATTTTCACATATGTGCATCAACCTACTTTGCAAAAGGAATTTGCCAAACCTTGCCGTCATCGAATTAATGGGTATCCCTTTGATCGAGATACCACTTGACCGTCTTCGGAATGCCGACCTCGAAGGAAACCGCAGGTTTCCAACCCAAAGCGCGAATTTTTTCGTTGGAATATAAAACTCGCCTTCCCATAAGCCAGGCGGCATAGCGGGAAATAAACGGCGGATGTTTCATGCCGATCATCTTGCCTGCCACTTCCATGATCAAACCGGCGGTCCGGGCAACCTTGTAAGGCACTTTTTTCGTCACCGGTCCGGCGTTGAGCGCCTTGGCGATGGTGTTCCAATATTCACTCAGGGTAATCACCCCATCCGAACAGCAATTATAAACTTCGCCCAGCGCCTCGGGCGTATTGGCGACAAGAATCGCTCCCTGGGCCACATTTCCGGCATAAGAAAGACTCAGACGATTATTCCCGTCACCGATGATTTTAACTTTTCGTTTTCGAATCGCGTCAACCATCCTGCCGATCGACGCGCGGTCCCGTTCACCGTAAAGCCAGCTCGGACGAACGATCGAAGCTTTGATCCTCCCTTCCTTGTGCCACTGCCGAATCATCGTTTCAACTTCGATTTTGGCCTTGCTGTAATAGCTCCAGCGATAAAGATTTCGACCCAAGGGCGCGGTTTCGTCGATAACCAGTCCCTCTCCATCCACGTAGCCGTAAACGCTGATCGTACTGATATGCAAAAATCGTTCGATCCCCGCTTGCGATGCGGCATGAATCAGATTGCGTGAACCATCGATGGTCCCCTGCTGAAATTCTTCCCATTTGCCCCAGTCGCCGACCTTGGCTGCGGAATGATAAACCACTCGCACACCCTGTGTCGCTTTTTTCAATGCGTCGTGATCGGACAAATCACCGTAGATTTTTTCGACGCCAAGCGAATCCAGAAATCGCGTATCCGAGCCGGGGCGAACCAGCACCCTGACCTTTTCACCACGCATATGCAATTGCTCAACAATGTGACTTCCCAGAAGTCCGGTCGCACCTGTCACCAGATTCATATTTTTCACCTCATCATTAGCACGTGTTAAACCAGTTTATGAAATTATATCCATCCATGATATGTTTACCAGTTATAAATGTTCCAGCTTGACACTTCACTTGTTATATCAACCAAACCGCCCCACCTGGCAACAATAATTATAAAATTGATTTTTATGAATGTAAACTTTCGCACTTTTTTGGATTA
>JAAZAW010000101.1 GCA_012514125.1 Phycisphaerae bacterium
AATGCGAGCTTTGAAATTCCCATCTTGGCTGACGATGGCAGAGAATCCGTTCTTCTGGATGGCTGGACGGTCGGCGGAACTGGCGGTTCTACGGTGAGCATATGGAATCCACCTGCGGATAAGTTTACTGGAGGTGAAGGCAATGGTACGTCGCTAGGTGGAGACGGGACAAATATTCTTTATGTCGGCCTCGACGGTGGTAGCGGAAATAATGCAACTGTGAAGCAGGTACTGAAGGCGACGTATCAGCCTGGAACCTACACGTTCACGGCAGCAGTAGGGACAGCGAATGGTTTCGTAGCAGCGGAAAATAATCGCCTTGTCATTATGCAGGGTACCACCTGGCTGAGTTGGGTCGCGATACCGCAGGCCGAGGTGCCGATGGGTTCCTTTGCCGATAAGAGTGTCACGTTTGTTGTTCCGGACGATAGTCCTTATATCGGCTCTCCAATTACGATCATGCTCTTCGCGTCCACTACGAGTCAACAGGCCCAAGTTACCTGTTTCGATCACATCCGTCTCGACTTCACCGCTGCTGAAGTTGGAGATTTTGGTTCGGTTCTTTTTGAGAGTAATTTTACCGGTCTTACGGGAGAAGACATCGCTTTGTTGCCCGAATGGTCGACCGGTGTTGCCATGACCGGGACTACTCGCACGATTGATGCGAACAAGGGCAAATTTTATGGTAATGGCGGCGGATGGTATTATTCGAGTATCAGGGCAGATGCGAGTGAGAACGCTGCCTTTAACTTTAATCCCATTACAACAACGGGAAACCGTTTTGAGCATACGGTTGTTGCGGCGGAATCTACCGACCCACAGTATGCTGCACGGCATCGTTCCTGGATTGGTCCACAATGGAATGCCGCCGCTTCCGCTTTTAATGTTATTGGTGAACGACTCTGTTGCGAAATGCGCTGGGCCCCTGAGACCAATGAGGTAACAATATTTCTGCGTGTCATTAATTCCACCGCAACAACTACAACAACAGGCATTGCGGCACAAACATTGACGACGACAGCGGATCTAGACGACGGCGATCAGATTCGTCTGGCTCTGCAGGTTCGAGACAACGGTGGAAATGATGTTCGCATAGCGTATAAGAAGTACTCTTCTCACCATTGGAGTGATTGGACGAATTCCGCTTGGGTTAATCCGACCAGTTCGAGCTATGATACGAATGCCTTTGCGTCTGACTGGAAGACCCGCTGGAGCAACAATACCTTCTATTATATCGAGACCACCTGTCGAAACGATGGGAGTACCCGATATCCGAGCACGACGTGGATCGATGATGTGGTGGTCATGGGCGCACCTAAAGAAGAAATATTTCACGGCGACGCAAACAATGACGGCAAGGTCGATGTTGGTGACTTGGGTATTCTGGCAGCCAACTATGGGAGGGATTTACAGGCCCAGGGCGTTGATTCATCCTTGTGGTGGAGTTTGGGCGATTTCAACGATGACGGCAAGGTGGATGTCGGCGATCTGGGCATCCTCGCCGCCAACTATGGCAGGGGTACCAGTGGTGCAGATTTCAATACCGACTATGCGAATGTCTTCGGCACCACAGCGGATGATGCTTCAGAGGATGCCGAAAACATCGATTCATCGCTCTGCAACAGCATGGGGTTACCCCTGATCGCCGGATTGCTTCTGGCAGTATTGATATTGGCAAAACTGGAAGAATAGAAAAATATCCTATTTGTATCAATGAGTTTTACTGAAGAAAGGAATTGTTCGAAAATGAATCGCGCGCTATGGATAGTTTGTCTGTTGGTCATTCATGGGCTTGTTACGGTTGTTTCTGCGGATAAGATTTCTGTCATTGATGAAAAAAAGCCGTTGGTTATTCCCTTTAGCGAATCTCGGAAGATACAGTTCTGCAACGTTCCACAGGCCGGTCAGACCGTGCTACTGAGAATAAAGTCGCGAATGGATCACAAGGGTATCGGCTCGCTGTACTTTCTGCGTTTGATCCTGAATGGTCGAGAGATCCAGCCCTTTAAAGGTCGATCCGTATGCCGGCTGATCAACAAGCCTCTGGTCTCGCCGGTGACTCCGACGATGACCAACAAATGGTACGATACCGCCGGTTGGATGGTGCTCTATGCCCCCGACTTCAAGTTGGGTTATACGAAGAAGTATTATGTCGGCGATCCTTATGTCTATGTATTCGATGTAACCGATCTGGTCAATCCCCTGGCGGAAAATCGTCTGGAAATTCAGAACACCGCCAGATTGGATTTCATTCAACGAGTGAAATTTCCAGGTGAAAAGCTTGATCTGGTGATCGGTTCGCTGGAGATTCTGACCAAATCCGAAGCCAGCCCCACGATGGCTGCGACGGAGTCTTCGGTAAATGTCATCAATCGCGGTGAACCGGCGGCTGGACCGGCCAAATATCGCGGAGAAATCCTTCCAGGCGGTAGTTTCGCTCTGCATTGTGGCAAGAGCACCTACCGCTTCACCAGCCGCTTTTCCGCACCCGGCGGAAAGATCCACCGCCTTGTCGACACGAATGACGGTAACGGCTGGAAGGTCTCAGTTAAGGAAAACCGTGTGGTTGGAGAGTGCTCCGATTACACACTGGCTCGCACTGTCAAATTTACCCCTCGTCGCATTGAAGTTTGCGATATGCTGACCAATAAAAAACAGCAGCCTTTGGGGTTGTCGGTCCATCACGAACTCGACTTAAGTTCGCTGAACAATCCGCCGATCCGATTGGCGGGAAATCCCGATCCCTCCGTCTCGGAACTCTGGATGTTCGCTAACCCCAGTGTGCATATCGTGACCCCAGAAGGGGGACTTGGCTTTATTGCGGAAGACGATGTTTTTCGTGGCCAAGCCAAGATTTATGTCCAGACCGGCAAGAACCTGAAGACCACGGCGGCGGGTCTTGCTACGGAAAACCTGCGACTGGCTCCCGGTGAAACTTATACCCTCCAGTGGTCCATCTATCCAGTGACCGGACCAGATTACTACGATTTTATTAACTTGGTTCGCGAAGACTGGGGCGCCAATTACACTGTGCTGGGTCCATGGCGATGGGGATTCCACGCGATCAAGGATATGTCGGTCGATCAGATTCGTGATGTAATCAAACGACAGGGGATTAAATATTTTATTGCAGAGGACTGGGTGGAATGGGAGCCCAACGAAAAAGGGACTCAGCGGATCGCTTTTGGTACTGACGTGATGAGTGACTATTGGGCTTCGCGGCGGAAATACTATGCGGAAGTGATTCAAAGAATCCGCCAGGCCGCTCCGGAGGTCAAAGTGCTTGCTTATTACAACGCCCGACGTGAAAGCGCGGACGACACACTTGCGCGTTTTGCCGACAGTCTTTTGAAGGACGAGACTGGCA
>JAAZAW010000102.1 GCA_012514125.1 Phycisphaerae bacterium
AAAGCTGAAGCGATAAGATTATGGAAATTACATTCAATTGACCATAAGGGAAGTTATGTAATTATGCCTCACAGTATGTATATCAATGGATTTTGGACACGATACACTTTGAATGGAGTTCGGTATCATATTTCTGGCAGTTATGAAGTTCGAAAATGTGAAAGGAAAGTTATTTTTACAAATGGTTCGCATATTGTAACAGATTATGCGGATGCTGATGGAAAAAAAGATATTCTTATATGGATAGCCAATATAGTTGGGTATAATTTCAATCTATTTCAATTCTATCCTGTCAATATTAGTTGGAAAACAGAAAAAACAGTGTTTGAGTTTTCACTAAATAGTGCACTGAAAAAAACAAGTGGAGATTGGCCCTTCAAATAGGAACAAAAATGAAGACACAAATTATTTTTCATATAATTTTTGTATTTGGATTTTTAAATCTTTTTTTAATATCGTCATTTATTCAATTAATTGATCACAGGACATCCATATACCTAATATTAGCAGGCATGGCATATACAATATTGTTATGTTGGTCCATTTTTGTGCTATTTACATGTCACCGGAACTCACTAATTGTCATTGAAGCCATTTTAGGCTTCTTACTGGGAGCCTTTATGGTTCCAGCATTAGGAAGATCTTGGGAATATATATTTAGGCAAAAAACTGAATATGATATAATTCAGTTTTCAAATAGTATATTTATTCTCTATTTACATATAACCAATTTAATGGTATTGTTCTGTCCATTTCTATGCAAGTGGCGGAAATCGTGGCGTAAAAAAAGTTCTGGAGACAATCAAGCTCTTTAAAATTTAGAGAGCTATTGTCAATTTCGGTGGAGGAGAATTTTTCAAGCGGCGAATTCCTTGATGCCGTCCACAAATTTAATGCCTCGAATCACTTCATCCAATAATGCACTGCCGTTGAGCGTTCGCCAATGGCTTTCCGCAAGTCTCGCGAGTTTGAAAACCATCGTCAGACACGCCGTCCGTGAGCCACAGCCTTTCGTCTTGTTCGTTCGCAGCCGAACCGTCGAAAACGTCGATTCAATCGGATTGCTCGTCCGCAGATGCACCCAATGTTCCGCTGGAAAATCATAAAACGCCAGCAGTGCCGCTCGATCTTTCGCCAGGCATGCCGTGGCCTTCGGATACTTCGCCTCGAACGTCGTCACAAATAAATCGAATGCTTTTTCCGCTTGGACCCGCGTCGGAGCCATCCAAATATCATGCAGCATCGCCTTCGCTTTCGACTGCCAGCCCGTGTGCTGTTCCAGATAAGCGTTCACTTCATCCTCAATCGCTTCGATGAGCATCTGCCGAGCTCCGGTTCGTAAAAGTTCCGTCAAAACATCCCCTGCCTATTGCCAAAGCCGCATTGGTTCCAGTATCCTTGCTTATGGCGTATTCCTTTCGTAAAATGGTGCTCATAAAACGTTATTCAAAACACCAAGGATACGCCGCTTTATTCAACTTTCAATCCACAACTTCCGGTTATACCTCAGCCCTTGAACCATCGACAAACTCATCTTTTTTGTGGTCATGCTTCAATGCTGCGGCGTCATTGTTTTTGTCGTGATATCGAGATTTGACCTTGGGGTTTCGGCCGATTAAAATGCAACCTGAAATTTTTTATACCGGGAGCAACAATGGGAACAACGAATCAGGATTCGAAGACATTGCAGGATGAGTTAAAGAAGAAAGCTGCTCTGGCGGCGGTGGAACAGATTCCCGATCATTCGGTGGTCGGGCTGGGTTCCGGTTCGACGCTGGCGTTTTTCATTCATGAGCTTGGCAGACGAGTTCGCGAGGGCAGACTTCATATCGTGGGGGTGCCGACATCGTTTCAGGCTCGTATGATTGCGGCGGAATACGGGATGACGATTCGCGATCCGATGGAAATGTCGGAGGTCGATGTGGCGGTCGATGGTGCGGACGAGGTGGACCCGAAAGGTAATCTCATCAAGGGGGCCGGGGCGGCTCATGTGATGGAAAAGATTGTCGCGTCGATGGCCCGGCGTTTCGTCATTATTGTGGATGAGTCAAAAATGGTTAACGCGCTAACCGAGAAGTTTGCCGTGCCGCTGGAAGTTGTCGCGCCGTCGATGAGTCTGACCCTGAAACGTCTTCGCGAAATGGGCGGTGAGCCGACGGTTCGAACGGGAAGCGGCAAGATGGGGCCGGTGATTTCGGACTTCGGCAATCTGATCATCGATGTGAAATTCCAAGGCATTGCCGATCCGGCGGCATTGGACGTTGAACTCAATAATATTCCCGGTGTGGTCGGCCATGGTTTGTTTATTGGAATGGCCAATCAAGTGATTGTCGCCAGAATTGACAACAATCGTCCTGCGCTGGACATTCGTAATTTTCGCTGATTGACGTGTCTGCCGAAATCCGGGCTTTGAAATTTCGATCATGTCGATGGGTGAATCGATTTTTATGTCAGTGTTTTGTGCAGGCGCTTTGATGCCAGCCATAAAGTGACGATTCCGATCACCGCCAGCGCCCCGATCTGGTGCCATAAGATGTCAAGGCCGATTCCTTTCAGGAAAATACCGCGAACGATGATGAGGAAATAGCGCATGGGGTTCAAGTAGGTGAGCCATTGCACGACGACGGGCATGTTTTCGATGGGGAACGTAAAGCCCGAAAGTAAGGTCGCGGGAAAGAAGAAAAAGAATGTCGTCATCATGGCCTGCTGCTGGGTTTTGCTGATGGTTGAAATCAAAAGGCCAAACCCCAGCGATGAGAGGATATAAAAAAACGTCGAAAGGAACAAGACCGCCAGGCTGCCGCGGATGGGAACCTGAAACCACAGTGTGGCCACGGTTACGATCAGGATCATGTCCATGAAGCCGATGATGGCGAAGGGAACCGTTTTGCCCAGAATAAATTCCGCGGATGTGATGGGTGTTACCATGATCTGTTCCATGGTTCCAATTTCTTTTTCTCGCACCACAGCCATGCTTGTGAGCAGGAAGGTGATGAGCATGATGATAATTGCCAGCAGGCCCGGCACGTAGAAATATTGACTTTCGAGATTTTCGTTGAACCAGATTCGGGTTTCATCTTCGACGGCTGTATGTTCCTGGCTGATACCGCTTTGCCGGGCGATACGTTCGAGCAGAATCTGGCTGGAGTAGTTTTGAATGATTTTTCCGCCGTAGTTCAGAACGACGCTTGCGGTGTTGGAATCCGTTCCATCGACGATGACCTGGAGCACCGCGGTTTGGTTGCCGCGAATTTTTTCGCTGAAGCCTTTGTTGAATTGGATGGCGGTGCTTATTTTGTTTTCATCAATCAGGCGAGTGATTTGATCGGGGCTGTTGACATGGTAAAGAATATCGAAATATCCCGACGCCGCAAGCCGGCTGACCAGTTCCCGGCTTTCGATGGAATGGTCCAGATCATAAATCGCCGTTGCGATGTTTTTGACGTCGGTCGACGCGGCGTATCCGAAGACGATCAGTTGCAGAATCGGAGGAATGAAGATGAGTATGCTCATCTGCGGATCGCGGAAGACCTGAATAAATTCTTTAATCAGCATTTCGCGAATACGTCCGAACATGGCTACTCCAGTTTCTTTTTAAATTTGACGATTGCCAGCATCAGCATGACCACACCAAAGATAATCATGAAAATGGCTTCGACGTAAAGCACCGAAGGTCCGACGCCTTTGAGGTAGATGCCCTTGAGCATCGTGATGTAATATCGCGCGGGAACGATATAGGTAATAAGCTGAATGATTTTCGGCATATTGCTGATTGGGAAGATAAACCCGGAAAGCAAGAAGGACGGAACGAACGTGGCGAGCATGGTCATCTGGCTGGCCATCACTTGCGTTTTGGACAGGACACTAAAGAGTACGCCCAACGAGAGTACGCCGACGAGAAAAATAAACGACAATCCAAAGAGCATGACAACGCTTCCGCGCAGCGGCACATGGAAGAGAAATTCTCCCATCAGTACGGCAATAGCGACATCGATCATTCCGATAACGACGTAAGGTGTTAATTTTCCGATAACCAGTTCCGGCCCTTTGACGGGGGTGGAGATCAGTTGTTCCATCGTGCCGTTTTCCCGCTCGCGGGCGACCGTCAAGGATGTCAGCAAGGCGGCGATGATCATCATGATGACGGCGATAAGGCCGGGGAAAATGAAATTTCTCGATTCAAGTTCTTCGTTGAACCAGACCCGTGGTTCGAGGTTCAGCGGCGGTTCGATCCGTGCGCCCGATGCGCGATAGGTCTTGTCGATCATGATGGATTGAGAAAACGTTCCGATTACGGTTTGAGCGTATCCCATGGCCAGTGTCGCGGTGTTAGCGTTTGTCCCGTCGATGATGAGCTGGACACGGGCCGGGGTTCCGGATTTGAGTTGGCGGTCGAAGTCTCTGGGAATAACCAGACCGATGAGCGCTCGGCCTGAATCGACGGCGTTGCCGACTTGTGAATAATTCAGGGCATATTCCCGAAGTGAGAAATAACGCGAGCCGGTGAACCCACCCACAAACTCACGGCTTTGGGCGGTTTCGCTCTGATCCCAGACAATCAGCGGCACATCATCGACATCCAGTGTGAGCGCGAAACCGAATAGAATCAGCAGGATCATCGGCAGCGCAATCGCCATCGCCAAGCTCAGCGGATCGCGGATGATATGAATAAATTCCTTCCGCATCACAGCCAGAATACGGTGAAGTTTCATCTCGCCACCTCCTGCATGGGTTGTTCGACTCGATCCCGCGCTTCAATCAGCGAAACAAAAACATCTTCGAGTGATGGGACGATTTTTGTCACATGGTCGCATCGAAGATTCATTCGGCCCAGCAGAGATTTGATGGCCTGCTCGGCATGTTCCCGATCGGAAGTGACCACATGAAGGTATTTGCCGAATACCGCCGCTTCACGGACCGCATCGATTTTTTCGATTTCTTCCAACGCCTGCTGAGGATGTTCGCAACCGACTTCCAGGACATCTTCCCGCATGAATCGTGTTTTGAGATGTTCCGGCGTGTCGATCGCGATAAGCTCGCCGCGATAGATTAATCCCAGCCTGTCGCAATATTCCGCTTCGTCCATGTAATGTGTCGTCACAAAGACCGTTACGCCTTGATTCGAAAGATCGTAAATCAGATCCCAGAACTCCCGCCGGCTGATCGGGTCCACGCCCGAAGTCGGCTCGTCGAGAAAAAGGATCGGCGGCTCGTGTAAAATGGCGCATCCCAGCGCCAGCCTTTGTTTCCAGCCTGTCGAAAGAATTCGGGTAAGCGACCGGCGATGCGAGGTCAGACCGGCCATTTCCAGCGCCCATTGTTTACGTTGTGATCGTTTTTCGACAGGAACCTGATAGATGCCGTTGTAAAAATTGATGTTTTCCTCAACCGTCAAATCTTCATAGAGTGAAAATTTCTGGCTCATGTATCCGATCTTCGTTTTGATGATTTCCGCCTGGGTGAAAATGTCCAGTCCTGCTACGATCCCCTGGCCGCTGGTGGGCGCGAGAATTCCCGTAAGCATCCGGATGGTCGTGGACTTGCCCGCGCCGTTTGGTCCGAGAAATCCAAAAACTTCACCCGGCTTGATTTGAAAACTGATATGGTTGACCGCGGTGAACTTGCCGAATGTTCTGACCAGGTCTTTGACGACCACCGCATATTGCGTTTCATGTTCCATCTTGAATCGCCCCCTGATTTTTATCCGCCAATACTGAAACGAACACATCTTCAAGTGTCGGCTCGATCCATCGAATTTCGCCCGGCTCTATTTTCGCATCATGCAGTACGTCCGTCATGCTTTTTTTCATTTGCTGCGGATCGTCCGCCACGACATGGACCCGGTCGCCAAAAAGTGAAACGGCGCGGCGACCGAATTTATTTCGCAGTACATTCATCGTTTCCCGCGGGTTGATCGGTCGAAGTTCCAGAATCGTTCCTTTCATCAACCCCTTGATTTCTTCGGGCGCCCCGCACGCAAGTAACCGGCCCTGGTGAATAAGACCCAGGCGGTTGCATCGCTCCGCTTCGTCCAGGTAGGCGGTTGAAACAAAAATTGTTACTTTCTGTCGAAGCAACTGATAAAGAATTTTCCAGAAATCTCTCCGTGAAACCGGATCGACTCCATTTGTCGGCTCATCGAGGAAAAGGACCTTCGGCGTATGAATCAGTGAACACACGAGACCCAGCTTTTGCTTCATTCCACCGGAAAGATTTCCGGCCAGACGTTTTCTGAAAGGTGCGAGATTACTAAACGCCAGTAACTCATCGACTTTTTCTTTTCTTCCTTTTCGCGGCACGCTGTAAATGTCGGCGTAGAAATCAATGTTCTCCTGGACGGTCAAATCCGAGTAAAGGCCGAAACGCTGACTCATATAACCGATTTCTTCTTTGACGGCTTCGGATTCTCGGACGACATGCCGGTCCACCACCCACGCATCGCCCGAACTGGGTGTCATGATACCCGTGAGCAGTCTCATTGTCGTGGTCTTGCCCGCTCCGTCGGGTCCTACGAGTCCGAAAACTTCCCCCTCGTCAACCTCCAGCGTCAGATGGTCCACTGCCACTGTTTCATCAAATGTTCGCGTCAGATTATGTGTGCGAATCGTTTTCACTTTACACCTGATTTATCAAAGTTCACCCTGTGCGTTGAGTAAAATTTCGGCATCAGCGGGCATGCCCGCCTTAAGTTCCATCTGCGGATTTTGAATATCCACCTTGATTCGATAAACCAGTTTAACCCGTTGTTCCTGAGTCTGAACGTTCTTGGGTGTAAATTCCGCTTCAGACGAAATGAATGAGACATATCCCTCATAAATTTTTCCGGGATAGGTATCCGTGGTTACGCGCACTTTCTGTCCGTGTTTGACACGTCCCAGATCCGTTTCGTTGATATACGCCCTGAGCCAGACGTTTATCAGATCGCCAACGGTAACGACAGGGGTTCCCGACACCACATATTCCCCCGATTCAATATTCTCGGAAAGCACGACACCCGTCAACGGAGATCGCAACGTCGCATAATCCAGTCGAACTTTCGCCAACTCCAATGCCGCCTCTGCCTGCGCGACTCGAGCCTTGGCCTGATCGATGGTTTCTTTTCGAGGTCCTTCTTTGACCAGACTGTACCTTTCTTCTGCATTGCGTAAATTCGCTCCGGCGGCATCAAATCGCGCCTTGGCGGTGATGTATTCCTGAACACCGGCGACATCCTGTTGCTTGAGTCGGTTCAATCTGGAATAATTACTTTCCGCATCGAGCAATTCCGCCCGGGCCGCTTCGACCGCTGCCGCCGCCGCGGCAATTTCCTGTGGCCGTGATCCTGCCTCAAGTTCTGCCAGGACCGATCGCGCATTGGTCAACTCGGATCGACGGATTTCCATTTCCTGGATAAGATCCGTTTTGTCCAGCTCGGCGACGATTTGTCCTCGGGTGACAAGTTGCCCTTCGTCCACCAATCGAGTTTCGACTCGCCCGGGTATTTTAAAACTAATTTGAACGTCGGTGACTTCAATATTGCCCGAAACAACAATGGTGTCATTGTTGCGATCCGATAAATTTCTAAGGTATAAAAAAAACAACAAGCCAATGATCGCTATCGCAGCTAGAGAAAAAATAATCTTTTTACGACGATTTTTAGTCACGATGAGTTTCCTTCCAGCCCAGAGTTTGTATTTCAGACCGATCACAACGAACAACCGCATCGACAAATGACTCCCACGTCAGATTAATTTGTCGAGTCAGGTCAAACTGTCCATCACTCAAATGCCATAAAAAAAACGCGGGGTGAAATAATCCAATAAACAACGTTGCCAGAGATTTAGCATCACGATCTTGCCGAATATTTCCCTGCTCCTGTCCCCGGCGAATGATCGATGCGACTCCGTTTAAGAATGTTGAAATAAGGTTAAAAAACTTTTTTTTCCGCTTGGGACGACCGTTGAAAACTTCCTCGGAAAAAAGAAAATGCGGAATTGCCTGATATTGCAGAACCATCTGAACCTGTCGCATTAATAGATTTCGCAAAACCGCAACAGGATCGTCGGCTGGGTTGTCAATCTCAGCCAGATTAGTGATCATCTGTTCTTCTATAAGATCCAGCACGGCGTCGATGATTTGGTCTTTCCCCTTAAAATGTCGATACAATGCCGAAGGCACCAGCCCGACGAGCCTGGCGACCCGAGTCACAGTCACTGCTTGAAGCCCTTGTTTCTCCACCAAACTCAGTGCCGCCAGAGCGATCTGTTCTCGACGAATTTCCGTATCGACCTTTTTGGTTCCCATACTTGATCATCCAATGTGAAACAACATTCACATTATAGGCTTTCAACAACCCCAGGTCAAATTTTCAGGAAATATCGCCTATCCTTTTGTCCAGCAAACACTTACGCGATTTCAAATTATTGTTTCGATTTTACAGACTAATTTTTAAGCACTTCAAGGGCTTGACGTTGAAGGTCGGCGGCTGCTTCTTCGGGGGGTTGGGTTTTTGTGATGACCTGACTGGAAAATTTTTCCAGCAACGATCGGACTTCCTGCCAGCCTCGAACGCCGGGTTCCGGATGTGCCCAGGGGATGATGTTGATCGTTTCCCGATTGGCTGGGTGCTCGTTGAGGAAGGTCTGGATCATCGGTTGTTGAAGAGCGGATTTTCGGACCGGCAGATATCCCGACTTGACGGCCCATTTTGCGGAAACGTCAGGCGAAGTAAAATATCGCACGAAATCCCATGCGGCTTTTTCGCGAGCGGCGTCTTTCTTGAAGATGCACAGGTTGGGACCGAAAAGGACGGTCCGAGGTTCTTTCAGTGTCTTGTCATGCGGAAGCACCGTTGCACTCCAGTTGAATTTTATCCCAACCAGTTCTTTCACATAAGGCCTGCTGGTGCTTGACCGAATGAAAAAAGCGGCGTTCTCACTGACAAAATCGTTTCGATCGTCGTAGGTTCCATAGGCGGTTTCATGGGCTAATTCCTGATCAAAAAGATCACGAAGAAGCTTCAATGCCTGAAGTGTGGCAGGTTGATCGAAAAGGGTTTTTTGAGATTTGGGATCATAGACCTCGCCGCCGAAGGAAAAGACCAGGCCATCGAAGGTTGAAGCATCTCGCGCAAAGGCCAGCGGTGAAATATTTCGTTTGGCTTTGATGGCCTTACATGCCGCGACGAATTGATCCCACGTTGCAGGTGGAACATCGAAGCCGATTTCCTTGAGCATGTCAACATTGTAATACAACATCAGAATGCTCTTGGTGAAGGGCATGGAGAGCAGTTTATTTTCAAATGCCGGAAATCGGCTGTCTTCCAGAAAAACGGGATAAAAATCCTGGACGTCCTGTTTCGGTTCAGCGTCGAGATAAGGAGTGAGATCGGCGACAGCCTGATACTTCATGTATTCGGTGACCATGTTCGAATAAGCCATTGCGAGGTCCGGCGGGCGCTTGGCCAGAAGGGCCGCCATGGTCTTGCGATAGAGGGTGTCGTAATCGCCGACGAACTCGGCACGAATTTTCATCGTCGGATTTGTCGCGTTGTAGGCGTCGATGATCTCTCGCAGGGCAACACCTTTTTGATCACTCATAACATGCCAGAAAACCAGTTCCTGTTGTTCCTGAGTCGAATCCGTTTTGCCGCAACCGCCAAACATCGCCACGAACATCAAAATAATAAAGAGT
>JAAZAW010000103.1 GCA_012514125.1 Phycisphaerae bacterium
ATCTTTCGGTGGATGGAACCAGACGGTTTCCTGGCCGTTTTCCAGACAGGCGCCCACAAAGGCAGCGAGTACGCCTGGACCAAAGTTCGGCCAAATTACAGGAAACGCATCGCCGAGAAACCGCTGCGTTGAAAGCTTATAATCCCAGCGATCAATAATCGCTTCGACGGAGGCTGAAGGTCCATAAAACGAATCAAACGCATAATCGGGAACGGCAGGTTCGGGACGTTTCGGGTCCGCTCCGCTCAGCCAGACCCGAACTATGGGCCTTTCGAGTTTGCCTGCCCACCAGAGTCGATAGTTCTCTTTTATTTTTGTCCACCGATCCATTGTGAAATCAATTGTCATTGCGTTATCGCCTCCATATCCGTTGTGTCGATCTATCATAAGCGGTTTTCACAGAAAGGTCTTCTCATATTTTACATTTTTTGTTATCATATTTTGTCGTTATGAAAGAAAATCTATCGATTCAACATTCTCGGCTGGGTTTTGTAGAAAAAGCTTGCTCGACTTCGAAAATGAAGGCATCTCATTATCACGACGAGTTGGAAGTCAACCTGATTTTGCGGGGGCGTTCGAGTTATCTTCTGGGTTCTCGACGTTATGTTCTTGAAGTCGACACACTCGTGTGGTTGTTTCCCGGGCAGGAGCATATTTTACTTGACTGCTCACGAGATTTTGAAATGTGGGTGGTGGTGTTTCGTCCGGAACTGGTGGCGAAAAGCTGTAAAACACGGGGGTATGAACTGTTGAAGGAAAAAGACCCCGCCGGTTATTATTGCAAACGAATCGCCCCTCATCGGGCGCAGCGAATTGATCGACTTTTTTCGGATATCTCATCGAGTGATGACGAGGCTTTATACAATACAGGACTGGCTTATGCCCTACCGTTGACATGGTCGATTTATTCCAGCACTCATGAAATGTTGCCCAGTGCGGACATTCATCCCGCGGTGGAAAACGCGGTACACTTGCTCAGGAAAAATCCTTTTCACGATGATCTGACGACGGTGGCAGAGTTTGCCGGATTAAGTCCCGCGAGATTGAGTCGATTGTTCAAGGAGCAGATCGGCGTGTCGATGGTTCATTTCAAAAATCATTTGCGGATCGAACGATTTTTGAATCTTTACCGAAAGGGCCGGCGGAAAAATATCATGCAGACGGCGCTGGATGCGGGTTTCGGCAGTTACCCGCAATTTCATCGGGAATTTACTCGTATCATGGGTTGCAGCCCCGCTGAATTTCGCCGTCGGCAAATCATGTCCCGCGAGCGGTCGTTCGAATCGGCAGGGTCCGACGAAATTCCTTTGGCGATCGACCGGTAATCTGTTTGAAGCGATGGGAGAAATGGAATTCATCGCAGAAATTCAGGCGATAGGCGATTTCCTTGTTTGAATAATCTGTTTCCTGCATGAGCCGGCAGGCCTGATCGATGAGCCGTTTGTTTTGATATTGCGTGGGGGGCAGGCCCATGATCCGGGTGAAGCGTTTACGAAAACTTTCATAGGACATGCCGAGTTTTCGAGCGATTTTTGGAATGGGTTTTCGTTGTTCAGTGAAGCGTTCAAGAATTTGACAGGCGTTTTGGGCCCAGTCCAGATCGTATTCTGAAATACCGTCCGATTCCTCGGCAAGCAATATTTGAGCCAATATCTGCTGAAACTGCAGAAGATCGACAAGCGATGTTTTGAGCTTGGGGGATTGATCGTTTTTGTAAAGAGGTAAAAATTTTTTGAACCAGAAATCAATCGGTTCGGCATGATGGATCGGATGGGCAGGATGGATATAGCCATGTTTTTTCCAGAGGGTCAGCATGGGGCTTTCGACCATGACATAGATTTGTTTCCACCGCGAGCCGGGGGAAGCGTTGTAATTGTGCGGGAGATTGGGGAAAACAATAATCAGGTCGCCCGGAACGATGGTGCGTTTAAGGCCGTTGGCATCGTGGTAATCGGCAGTACCTTCCAAAGTATACACAAATGTATATCCAGCCATAAGTCGAAAATTCGGTCCCATATCCGCATTTTCCAGAATTCCTGCATTTCTGATTCGACCTAAGCCTGTTTTTGCACTAATCGGTCCCATGGTTGTTCTCCAGATATTTTGCACGATTGAGTATACCAAAACATACAAATGTTGACCAGTTTGAACATTCTCTTTATTCAGGGGAATGATATAGTGATGAAATACGGCACTTTTTAAACAGGAGTATATACATGGATACGATCATTATCGGGCGAGAGGAATTCAAGGATAAGGTTTTTGCCTGCTGGCTGGGGAAAAATATCGGTGGAACGCTTGGCGCACCGTGGGAATGTTTACGCCATACTCACGCACTGGACTTTTACGATCCGCTGCCGAGTAAAGCGGCTCCGAATGACGATCTGGATTTGCAATTGATCTGGCTTAAGCTTTTGGAGGACGAAGGCATTGATCCACCGCTTCCGATGTTTGCAGAATACTGGAATCGACATGCCGCATCCTATCCGTGGAACGAATACGGATTTTTCATGCGGAATTTTTCACGAGGTTTAAAGCCTCCTGTCGCGGGTTGTTTTGAAAATTATTTTGTAGATGAAATGGGGTCGCCGATTCGAAGCGAAATATGGGCGTGTTTGCATCCGGGCGATCCGCAGGCTGCAGCGAAAATGGCATGGAAAGATTCCGCGATCGATCACGCCGGCGGGGAAGGTATGTACGGTGAAATATTCTGGGCGGCGGTCGAATCGGCTGCGTTTGTGGAAAAAGACCCGATAACATTGATTCGTCTGGGGTTGAGCATGATTCCGATTTCGAGTCATATTGCCCGGGTCATCCGAGAGGTTTTGTGGTGTTATGAAACCGGCAAGACCTGGGGAGTGGCACGCGATCGAGTTCATATGCGATTCGGACATATTCAACCATGTAATGCCGTTCCCAATCATGGATTCACCGTCATCGGCTGGCTTTACGGGAAGGACTTCGGCGACAAGCTCTGCAAGGCGGTCAATTGCGGGTACGATACCGATTGCACGGGTGCAACGCTTGGCTCGCTTTTGGGTATTATAAACGGCACGGCAGGTATTCCGGATACATGGCGAACGCCCATCGGTACCGATATCGTGGTTCATAAATTTACACGGAACTTTACCCCGCCGAAAAATCTTGAAGAACTTACCGAACGAACGGTACTCCTGGCGGAGAAGGCAATGAAGCAGTCTTCCGAACGTTCTTTTGGTGAAAAAACACAATTGCCGGCTAATTTGCGGACTTTGCTCTTTAGAAACGATGTGGTGAAAAAGACTCTGGCGCAGGACATTCACTCTGCGGTCGATCTTTGTGGCGGTAGCGAGGTCACGTTCCATTATAACGGTGAGCCGGTGTTGTGGCCCGGTATTGGACGACGGGTTTATGTCACAGTGGATTCTCAGCCAAATGTCCAAGTGGATCTGGTTGTTCCGCAGGGCTGGTCATGTAGTCGAATCGGTCCTGCCGATTTTGAAATTTACTCCGCCGGTCCGATCGCAGATCGCAATACGCTCCAGGTAGTCTTGCCCGACAAGAAATCGGTTAACTTTACCATACTTGGTCCTGGTGAAGCGAAAGGATTCCCGGCAGGTGATAATATCATTGTTTGTCATACATGCGGCGGCCGTATCGAAGCGTGTATCTGCGAGAAATAGATCAGGGTATTGTCTCAACTCCCGTCGGCAAGGTGGTCGGCGGGAGTTTGATTTCGATGAGTTTTTGAGCAATAAAGGGCTTGCCGGTCAATAGTTCTGTGAATTCCACCTGGATGGTGATATTGGAACTGGTGGGCATGGTGGTAAAGGGACAACGAACCGAATAATGGTTCGTCCAGAATCGGCCTGTCCATTTCTGTGATAATTCATCGGCGGTCAATTGGCATTGCCCGCGGATTTTGGGTTCGTCACCGTCCAATTCAAAGAGTTTGACGCGAAGTGCCCCCGCCGCTTTGATTGTATGACCTTTTGCGTCGATCGGGCGAAGAAAAATCGCGACACCGTCGTCATAGCGGTCGTTATTATCGTCGTAGCCGCCGGTTTGGCGATCCAGATCGACTTTTTCGACGCGGGTAAGCTGTTCTATACGGGCGGGGCCAAGTTTTTCTAGATTTTCGATCTGGCTGTTCTGTTGATGAATGGTCTGCTGGGCATCGACGAGTTCTTTATGCAACTTTTCGTTGCGTTCCTTGAGATCGAAGTTTTCATTTTGGCATTTGATGAGTTTATCGGCGGTCTGATCCGCGCATCCTGCAAGCATTGCCGCAAGGACAACCACCGCCGGAAGAAAATTGCCCCGCTTGGAAGTTTTATTTTTCCAATAAGCCATGTCCCGTCCTTTGCTTCGGATGTTTTCCGATGAAAAAGGCGTTTTCGATTTATTGGTCAGATTCACCGATTTGATTCAAGTGAATTTATTTCTGATTTTATTCCGAGTCCGGATTTTCGTCTTCACGTTTGGACACTTCCGGCATTTTGGTCAGGATTTTATCCGCCAGGCCGTAAGCAAGACTTTCTTCGGCGTTGAGCCAGAGATTGCGATCCGAATCGCGTTGGATCTTTTCCACCGGCTGACCGGTGTGGTGACTCAGAATTTCGTAGAGTTGTTTGCGCATCCGGATAATTTCTTTTGCCTCGATCGCCAGATCGGTTGCTCGACCTTCGAGCACACCGGAAATCAACGGCTGGTGGATCAGGACTCGGCTGTTCGGTAATAAATATCGTTTTCCGGCGGCACCTGCGGCAAAAAGGACCGCTCCCATACTTGCAGCCTGTCCGATACAATAGGTTGCGACCGGACAACGCAGAAATTGCATGGTATCGTAAATTCCCAGTCCCGCGGTAATGGAGCCGCCGGGGGAATTGATGTAAAAATTGATTTCGCTCTTGGCGTCTTCGTTGGCCAGAAAAAGCATCTGGGCGATAATCAAATTGGCTGAATCGTCATCGACTTGGCTGCCCAGAAAGACAATTCGGTCTTTAAGCAGTCGGCTGTAGATATCGTAGGCACGTTCACCGCGCCCGGTTTTTTCTATGACGATAGGAACGAGATTTTGATTATATGCCATCGTTCTATTTCCTGTAAGTTCGTATGTGATCCAATATACAATCGACCGCTTTTGCCATTCCTTATAATGCAGGTCCGGCGTTTTTCTTTTCAGGCTCGAGAATCTCATCGATCAGGCCATAGTCTTTGGCCATTGGAGCCGTCAGATATCGATCGCGTTCGGTTTCAAGTTCAATTTTTTCAATGGGTTGCCCCGTATGGTGCGAAAGAAGCTCATTCAGAACCCGTCGTTCATGAACGATTTGCTCTGCCTGGATACTGATATCCTCGGCCTGTCCCGTCACACCGCCCCAAGGCTGGTGAATCATAACCTTGCTGTGAGGCAGACAAAAACGCTTACCTTTGGTTCCCGCCGCCAGCAGCAATGCCGCCCCGCTATAGGCCACACCGACGCAATAGGTGTTGATATCACAGGTCATGTATCGCATCGTGTCATAAATCGCGAGGATTTCGCCGATCGAGCCGCCGGGACAATTAATGTACAGATGAATATCCTGGTATTTTTTCAGGTATTGCAATCGAAGAAGTTTCTTGATGACATCGGTGGCAAAGGTTCCGCCGTACTGCATGTACATTTGGGAACTCAACGGCATATCGATGAAAACAATACGGTTTTCCATCAACAGATCGTTGATTGTCATTTGCCGCCATTGCTGATATCCACCCGCCTGAGCATGCGCATCGGGATAAATCTGGTTCATTCTGGTTCTCCGTAACCTGGGCGGTTTTTAATTTTAAAGTTTACAGCTAAAGGCGCATCCTGTCGAACGCGTCTCCACCCGAATATTCACATTCGGATAAAACTGCCGATTCGACTACCCTTTTATGATTTTAGCCTTTTCCAGCAATTTTTCCAAAACTTTTCTTTCACGGATCATTTCGATGACATTTTCGTACATGCCTTCGCGAATCATTTCTTCACGCATTCGCTCAGGACGTCGACCCGACTGGGTTGCCATCGCGGCAATCGCACCGTTGACTTCCTCGTCGGGCACTTCGATTTCCATCTGCCGTGCGATCTTGTCGAGTACGAAGAAAAGCTTCATATCGTCAATCGCCTGACTGCGAGCCTTGGTCTTGATATCGTCGATTTTCTGTTCGATCAACACGGGCGGAATGCCCATCTGCCTAAGCTCAAGCACCTTGCGATACAGGACACGATTAGTCTGACGTTCCGCTACACCTTCGGGGACTTCCACCGGTGTATTGGTCAGTAAATATTGACGAACCTGCTCTTCCATATCTTTTCGAATCTGCTGGCCTTTGCGAGCTTCAAGTTCGATCTTTACCGAATCACGCAAAACCGTGACGCTTTCATATCCGAACTTCTTGGCGAAGTCTTCGTCGATCACCGGAGGTTCCCATCGGAAAATCTTCTTCACGGTGATGGTCAGTTTCGCCGTCTGGCCTCGCCAAGCTTCGTTGGTATGGGTATCGGCGACTTTAACTTCCACACTCTTGCTTTCGTCAATCTTCAAACCGGCCAATTGATCGCCCAGTTCTTCAAAATTTACCCCTTCGATCATTTGCGGACGCAAATCGAACGGTGAATCGTGTTTGACCATCGGCGGCTCTTCGCCCACCTGGAAGGTCGAGTCGGCTTCGAGATGATCGTTCTTTTCCGTCACCCCGTCAGCGGCAACTTCTTTCAGGCTCGCAAGCTGCCAGCGATAGTTTTCAAGCTGATCGTCAACATCCTTATCCGTCACCTGAACGTCCTTCTCGGTAATTTCGATACCTTCAAGATTTGGCAGTTCGAATTGCGGACGAACTTCAACCTCATATTCAAACGCCAAAGGACCGCTTTCAGGCAATTGGATGGCGTCAAGATCAAAGTCAGGCTCGCCAAGGGTTTCCAGCTTGGACTGATCGATTGACTGTTCGACAGCCATACCAATCAGTTGCAGACGCACCTGCTCGCGAACTTCTTTAGTGAATCGGCGTTCGACCAGACGTCGGGGCGCCCGACCCACGCGGAATCCGGGAACCATGGCCGAATGGGAAAGCTCTTTGAAATTTTCATTAAGTCTCTGATCGATCTCGTCCTGAGGTACTTCCAGTTTCACCTTTTTCTTGAGTGTGCCGGAATCCTCAATCGAAACAACATTCACTTTGATCGTGGGTTGTTCCTGTTCAACCTGTCCTTCAGGTGTTACGTTCTGTTCGTCAGCCATTTTTTTTCTCCTGTCTGGTCAGACTTTATGCTCAGGCTTCATTGAAACCGTATATACTTAATCGTTATTTTAACGAATTTCAAGCATTTGGCGAAAGAATAACAAAATAATATTCAAATAGCAAGGTTCCGCCGTCGATCCCCAGGGTTATTGCATGAAAATTTTCTTCAAAAGCATTGATCTTGATGTTTAATCAAACTAATGAAAATTCCTATGGATTAAAGGTCGAAAAAACTCTCTTTTAAAATTCACACTTTGCATTTTTGCAATAAATCCCCCTTCGCAAACCTTACTTATTTACTTCGCCTTTTCTCAACTTTTCCAACTTCCCTGTTTACAGTATCGGCTTGATTGGAGTCCGGGTCAAGCGGCATGATCCATATTTTTACGTCGGAATTACTTTTTCTTTATTGCGCCGCGACAACCCGACATTCGAAAGTAGCCCTTCCATCCGACGATTACAAATGAAAGAATCAGAATCATCAGATCAAAAAAGATCGCCTGCCGCGTATGAAGAAAAATCGCACTCAAAATGCCTACCACGGCGTACATGCCCGCCAGTAGATAATTTACGACGACGGTCTTCCGGAGGCTCATGCCCCGGTCGATCATCTGATCATAAATATGGCCGCGATCTGAAACAAACAAAGGCCTATGGTTCAGCGCCCGCCGAATCAGCGCCGTTCCCGTATCAAGAATCGGAAGTCCGAAAATGACAATCGACGCGAGCCACCAGCGAATATTCTGACCTGAAAAAAGCATCATCATGGCCGCGATGATAAAACCGAGCAGAATACTGCCCGCGTCGCCGAGGAAAATCTTTGCGGGATGCCGGTTAAAAATAAGAAATCCCAACGCCGAACCCACCAGCGCCATCGCGACAATCATACGAATCGGGTCGATTTCCGGATCGGTAGCCCAGGTCGCCAAGTGAATTTCCAGGAATAAAAAGCCAATTGTGATAATGGCGGTCACACCGGTACACAGACCATCCAAACCATCGAGTAAATTGAGGGAATTGGTGGCTCCGAGAACGAAAAAGAGGATAATCAGGTAACTTAAAACACTTGTAACTTCAGGCGAAACCTGCACATGGAGGGCTTTGAAAATCGGGGTCGGGTCGGGTCGAACATTTCCGAGCATCAGAAAGAGCGAACAAACAGCCTGACCCAGAAGTTTTTGCCAGGGACGAAGGTCTTTGATGTCATCAACCAGCCCCACGATGGCAGCCAAGATCGCTCCACCGCAAATCGCCAAAATGATTCGATATTCACCCGCTGCGGGCGATTCCTTAAGAAAATAAAAAAAACCAATGAGCACCGCCACAATAAACCCTGCCAGAACCGCCAGACCGCCCAGATAGGCTGTGGGCTTTTTGTGAATTTTAACGGTGTCGTTGGGCATATCCAGCACCTGGAATTTAAAGGCCAATTTTCTGGCAATCGGAGTGGCAATCAGGGCGGTGACAAACGCGATCACCAGCACAGGCCAGGTGGGACCTAAAACTGCTCCAAGTGAAATTTCCTCACCAAAAACTTTTGTCGAAGAAAGTGTGAACATAAATATCTCCGGTTATAAAAAGCTGTCAGCTTTTATCTGCCAGCCTGAAAATATCTCTACTTGTTTTATTGGCCGGTTATTCGGGCCATTCTGGATGCCGAAACCCAGACGGCTTCATCATAACGCAGCATATAAAGCGAATCTCGCCAGCCATCGAAGGTTATACGAGGTTTTTTGCTCATCCATTCCGACAAAATCCACCGCGGAAAATCAGCCCCTGCCTGGATACTCAGCGGAACTCCGCCCCCGAATCGCGGATTGATTTCTATAAAACGAATATCGTTCCGGTCCGTCAAAAAACACTGAAGGGTCACCACACCCGGACCTGCGCCCAGATGCTCCACCAGCCGTCGACAAGCCTCCATCATCTTCGGCATCTTGACCGTCTGGCTCTTGGAAACTTCGCCGGAACGAATCTCGAGACGCCGGCGAGGCACCACACAACGAACCTTGCCGCTAAAATCCACATAGACATCGCAGGTATATTCCTGCCCGCTGATAAATTCCTGAACGATACAATTCGGAATGGTCTTGCTAAGCGTCTTTAATTCATCCCGATCGCGGGCACAGGCATTGCTCCGCGAAGCCGAACCATCCCAGGGCTTTAAAAATACGGGATACTTTAATTTGTCGGCTCGAACCTCTGAAATCTCCGCCGTCCAGGGAGTATCAAAATGATGCTCTTTCATAAAGTGATACGCCAGACGTTTGTCCTGACAAATATCGATCACGCGCGAAGAAGAAATCATGACCCGGGCACCCAAAGCTTCAATTTCTTCCCGATGCCGAGCCAGAATTCCCAGCTCAGGGTCAATCGTTGGAATAACCAGGTCGATTTTGTTCTTTTTTATCACTGATAGAAGCTCAGCCATGTAACCCTGCGCCGTGACCGGCAACGTTACCACCGACCGATCGCAAATGTACAGCGCTGGAGAAAGCGGATTGACATCCGTTCCCACCGTCATACAAGAAAGCCCGAGTTTTTCAGCTGCCCGACGAAACGTCTGAACCAGAGCAACTCGCCGCCCCACACAGGTAAAAAGAATATTGACTTTCGCATCGATCGCCGAGGCTTTGACATATTTCCCCGATTTCATACACGCCTGCCTTTTTACATCGGACACCATTTTGAACAAGAAACATCATTATACAATCTCGACAAATTATCGAAAAGCCTTGTGTGCTTTCTATTTTTAAATTAAGCAAAGATTGACATGGATTATTCAGGACAATATTATCGTTAATATCAAGATCGTGGTTTTGGGTATGCAGCCCAGAAATAAAATTGTTTAAATTAAATAATAAACGAAGCTTACAAACAAATAATACAGGGAAAGATCGTTTATGAAAAAAAACAATAACAAAACAAGAACAACACTTCGAGAAATTGCCCAAAAAGCCGGATGTTCCGTCAATACGGTCAGTCTGGCCCTTCGTGGCTCGAACCGGATATCGCAACAGATGCGGTCGCGGATTTCAAAAATTGCTCAGGATCTAAATTATACCCCCAACTACGCCGCTCAGAATCTGCGAAACCAACGGAGTGGTATTATCGGCGTTTATTCCGCGGTAATCCGGGACGCGGTTCGAACAGAATTGATCAATCGTCTGCTTCAAGAGTTACATACCGCCGAATATCGTCCGATGTTGGGAATTGAACAGGATATAAACGACATCCAAGGCAATTCCACCTGGATGGAGACCTTCAGGCTTTTAAATGTCGAAGCATTGGTCGTTATTGGCAGAATTCCGATGGAATTGCCCGGGTGGACCCATCAGATTCCTGTGATTTTGCTCGGATGCGAACCCGACGAGACGCTGCCCTGCGACTATCTGGCGCTGGATCGTGCCCAGGCGGCGAGAATCGGCGTGGAACATCTGATTGCCCGGAATCATCGGGAAATTCTGGTCGCCTGTGAACTAGAGGGTGATTTTGGTCACGGATGTATCGAAACCATTCGTCGCAGTCGGTGCAAATTGCATAAGTTACCTATGGAAAAGGAATTATACGATCCTCAGGAGAGTCGGCTCCTTGGATATACCTTGTCGCGTCAAAGCCGGGGACCTACCGCCGCGATTTTCAACGATTCAGGCCTGGCAGCAGGATTCATGTGCGGCATTATGGATCGGCATGGACGTGTGCCGGAAGATATGGCGGTAATTGGTTACGATTATTTCCCCTGGGCCGATATGCTGGCGGTCCCGTTGACCACGGTGGAACAGCCTATTGAGTCCATGGTAACGGCTGCGGTCGAACTGGTCCGAAAACGACTCGCGGAACCCAGCGCTCCTCCCATTCATATCGTTCAGCCACATAATCTGGTGATCCGGAAATCAACATAATAGCCAAGCAAAAAACAGCGATCTTTTTTTCGAGTTTTTACTTTTTAATTATAAAAGAAGGTACTGAACGATAAGAAGGTCCCTTCTTCGGCGGGGGGGACGAAAAAAGCATATTTTTCGCTGGACAAGTTGGGGGTATTATGTAAGATTTTAGTTTTACATAATGATATTTATGTTTGATATATTGGATACACGGGCGGCAGCGATAAGTCTATGGGAACCTGAGAGTTTCGCCCCTAAGGGGGATTTGTTTGTTTTTTAAGGTTCATAGGCGTATCCATAACGTTCGCCCGGCCGCTTGAAAACAAAACAAGGAGTTTACTATGCCGGTACCGCAGGATCGTAAGTATTTAAAGACTCATGAATGGTTTAAACCCGAAGGCGATCTGGTCGTTGTTGGTATTACCGATCACGCTGCGCAGGAACTCACGGATATCACCTTTGTGCAGATGCCGAAGGTGGGCACGAAGATTTCTGCCGGTCAAAGCTTTGGGGAAGTCGAATCGGTCAAGGCCACTTCTGAAATATACAGCGGCATTGATGGGGAAGTTGTGGAAATCAACGAGGAACTTTCGAGCAATCCGGGGCTGATCAACAGTGATGCGTTCAACGCCGGATGGATTATCAAGGTTCGTCCGAGCGATACGAGCCAACTTGAGAAGCTGCTATCGCCTGGCGATTACGAGAATTTCATCTAGTGGGAGTGGGCGGCATCTGTCGACAACATCGCAAACACCATAACGTCGGATTGGGCGTTTATTTTTATTTTCAGGTATGAACATGGCTTATTCAGGGATCAGTCAGAAACAGGTCAGGCACATGCTCGACACGATCGGTGTGGCGAGGATTGACGATTTATTCGCCGATATACCGGCGGAGCTTCGGCTCGGGAAACTGTTGAACCTGCCTGAGCCGATGGATGACCTATCGCTTCAGAATCATCTGCGGTCGCTGGCGAATCGCAATCATGGGACGGATAAGCTCATATCATTTCTTGGTGCCGGCAGTTACGATCATTTTATTCCGCCGGTGGTCGATGCGCTGGCGAGTCGCAGTGAGTTTGTTACCGCGTATACGCCTTATCAGGCGGAAGCTTCGCAGGGTGTTCTTCAGGCGTTTTATGAATTTCAAACGATGATCTGCGAGATTACGGGCATGGATGTGACGAACGCATCGATGTACGAAGCAGGTTCGGCGACGGCAGAAGCGGTGTTGATGGCGAGGGATATCACGGGCCGCTCGAAGGTGCTCATTGGTCAGAACGTTCATCCGGAATATGTGCAGATTGTCCGGACGTACCTGGCCTCACAGCCCATGACGATCGAGATTATTCCGACGCCGACCGGCACGATTGAACCGTCGGTCCTTGCTTCTCTGATTGACGATCAGACCGCGGCGGTGGTGATTCAACAGCCTGATTTTTTCGGGTGTCTCAACCCGGTTGATAAGATTGCGGATGCGATTCACGCAGCCAAGGGGCTGTTGATTTCCGTGGTCGATCCGATCAGCTTGGGACTTATCGCAGGTCCGGGCCAATTGGGCGTCGATATCGTTGTCGGTGAAGGCCAGCCGTTAGGACTGTATCAGAATTTCGGTGGTCCTTATCTTGGATTTATGGCGGCAAAATCTGCCTATTTACGACGGCTTCCGGGAAGGCTCATTGGGATGACGACGGATCATGAAGGCCGACGGGCATTTTGTTTGACGCTCCAGACTCGCGAGCAGCACATTCGACGAGAACGGGCGACGAGCAATATTTGCAGCAACGAGGGTTTGATGGCGATTCGGGCGGCGATTTACCTGGCGGCGATGGGCAAGAACGGTTTTTTTCAGGTTGCGAATCTTTGTTTTCAGAAGGCCCATTATGCGGCATCGCAGATTGTCGGTATCGAGGGTTTTGAGCTAGCGTTCAAGGCTCCATTTTTTAAAGAATTTGTCGTTCGGAGTAAGAAATTTCCTGTCGACAAGGTGATTCACGAGGCTCGGCAGGCGGGTCTTCTTGCGGGTGTGCCGCTGGAGTGCTGGTATCCGGAGCTTGGTGATTGTTTGCTTGTCGCTGTGACTGAAAAACGAACGCGCGACGAGATCGACGCGCTGGTGGATGTGTTCAGAAAGATTGGTGGGTAGGACGAAGGTACGTTACGGCGTACTCAGGCAAAGGCAACAAATAGATCATGGAAAAAATAGATCACGACATTAAATTGCTGTTTGAACAATCGGTCGAAGGACAAAGCGGCGTAAATTTGCCTCAATGCGATGTCCCTGAGGCATCCGTTTCCGAGGCTATTCCGTCGGCATTGCTGGCGGCAACGCCGGTGAGATTGCCGGAGATGTGCGAGCGTGAAGTGACGCGGCATTTCACGCGACTTTCGGAGCGAATGATGAGTGTGGATGCCAATTTTTATCCGCTCGGTTCGTGCACGATGAAGTACAATCCCAAGATCAATGAATGGGCGGCGGATCTGCCGGGGTTTACCGCGGGTCATCCGTATCAGGACGTTCAAGATATTCAAGGTTCGATGGAGTTGATGTATCGGCTTCGTCAATTGCTGGAAGAAATCGCCGGGCTTTCGGAAGTTTCGCTGCATCCTGCGGCGGGGGCTCATGGTGAATTGACGGCGATGATGGTTGTTCGGGCGTACTTTCGCGATCGAGGCGAGAATCGCGATGAGGTATTGATTCCGGATACGGCGCATGGGACCAATCCGGCGAGTTGTGCCCTTTGCGGTGAACGGGTCACGATTGTGAAGTCTACCCCCGAGGGACTTGTCGATTTGGACGATCTTGCCGCCAAGATTACGGACAACACGGCGGCAATGATGATCACGAATCCCAACACGCTGGGGTTATTCGATAAAAGTATCAAGAAAATCGCAGACATTCTTCATCAGCGAGGCGCACAGCTTTATCTTGACGGTGCGAATATGAACGCCATCATGGGCCAGGTTCGCCCGGGCGATTGCGGTGTGGATGTGATGCACTATAACCTGCATAAAACCTTTTCGACTCCGCATGGCTGCGGCGGTCCGGGCGCGGGTCCTATCGCGGTGGCCGAACATCTGGCACCTTTCCTGCCTGCTCCACAGGTCGATTTTGTCGATGGTAAGTATGTATGGGATTTCAATCGTCCGAAATCCATCGGCAAGGTGCGGACGTTCTACGGACAGTTCGGGGTGATGGTCAGGGCATATACTTATATTCGCGCCCTTGGCCATAGCGGGATCAAAAATGTTTCGGACAAGGCGGTGCTGGCGGCGAATTATCTGGGGAAAAAACTCGAGCCGTTTTATACATTGCCCTATCCCCTGCCGTGCATGCATGAATTTGTGATCAGTGCCGAAAAACAAAAAGACGACCATGGTATCCGAGCGCTGGATATCGCCAAGCAATTGATCGATTATGGTATTCACCCGCCGACGATTTACTTTCCGTTGATCGTTTCGGAATGTATGATGATCGAACCGACGGAGACGGAGACACTTGAAACTCTGGATCGATTTGCAGCGATCATGCAGCGGATTGCGGAGCAGGCCCGGACGAATCCTGAACTCGCCCACCAAGCCCCTGTTACCACGCCGGTAAGTCGGGTCGATGAGGTCAAAGCGGCTCGCGAACCCAACCTGCGGTGGAGATATAAAGAGTAACGGCTTTACATTGTGACCCGATAAGTCATTGGAATAGAACGATGAAAACCATGTTTAATCGCTGGCCCGGCGGCCATTTGAAGTGTTTGACTCTTAGCTATGACGACGGTGTTACGGAAGATCGCGAGCTTGTTTCCATCATGAATCGTCATGGCATTCGTGGTACGTTTCATCTTAACAGCGGTTTAATCGGTTCGGAGCGGCGGGTCACCAAGTCTGAGGTCGCGGCTCTCTACGCCGGACACGAGATTTCCACTCACATGGCCATGCATCCTTTTCCGATTCGGCTGACTCGGGAGGAAATTCTTGCTGAAACTCTGGAAGATCGGCGCCATCTTGAATCGTTGGCTGGTTATCCGGTTCGCGGAATGAGCTACCCCTATGGGGACTATGATGCTCGCGTCATCGACTTGTTGCGTGCATGCGGAATTGAATATTCCCGGACGGTTCAGGCCACCGGTCAATTTCGTTTACCGGCCGATTGGATGCAATGGCACCCGACTTGCCATCATCAGGAGTGCCTGACGCTGGCGGATCGATTTCTAGAATTGCCGGAGAAACCCTATCAACAGGGGCTTTACTGTTTTTATGTCTGGGGGCACAGCTATGAGTTTCCTCGAGACAATAACTGGAATCTGATCGAAACTTTCTGTGACAAGATGGGTCATCGCGACGATATCTGGTAAGCCACCAATATTGAGATCGTCGATTATATCCGGGCCGTTCGTGAAGTTCGATCTTCTGCGGATGGAACGCTGCTGTATAATCCATCCGCACAGAGTGTTTGGTTGACGATCCTTTCGGACGGTCATAGTTCCGAACTCAAAGCCGGCGAAACACTTCGTCTTTCGTCGGAATCGTGACAAAATGAGTCGGAAAAGCTTCGAGTTTTTGTCGTTTCCAAGTAAGAATAACGAATAAAACATCATTTTAGTATATTTTTTCTTTTCAATATAGGGTTGTTCACTCAAATCCCGGCATTATGCAAGTAATTTTTTAAACAAATGCCGATTTTTTCTTGTCATTAGAAATTTTTTATTATACAATGTAACCTTCTGTAATTTTGGAGACGTCTATGTCTCCTTATATTTACAGCAGATTGCGGGACCAGGCAGCGTTGCCTGTGGTATGGATACCTTACCGGAGCAAATCTGCGTTGGCGTGTGCTCGCGCGAGCCATCGGAAAATGCGTCAACACAAACCTTATGCAGGATTTAATGAAACGCCGAGGCGTTTATTGTCAAATGAACGAGAACAATTTAAAAAGAGAAGATGGACAGAATCACGAGAAAGTCATGGAAAAAATAGGAAAAATCAGAAATATCGGTATTTCGGCACACATCGATTCGGGTAAGACGACATTAAGCGAACGTTTCCTTTTTTATAGCGGGCGTATTCACCGGATGCAGGAAGTCAAGGGTGGCGGCGACGGCGCGACCATGGATTTTATGGACCTCGAGAGGGAACGCGGGATTACCATTGCATCCGCGACCACCCAGATTCAATGGCAAGACAAAATCATCAATTTGATCGATACACCGGGTCACGTGGATTTCACGGTGGAAGTTGAACGCTCACTGCGCGTGCTCGACGGTGCGGTAATGGTCCTGTGTTCGGTCGGCGGCGTACAGAGCCAATCGGTGACGGTCGATCGTCAGATGAAACGATATCGCGTACCGCGGATTGCGTTTATTAACAAGATGGACCGTACCGGAGCCAATCCGTCGCGCGTTATCAAAGACATTCGCGAGAAGCTTGGGCTTAACGCCGTGCCGCTTGAGTTGAATATGGGCGTGGGCGAAAACTTCAAGGGCGTGATTGATCTGATTTCCATGAAGGCCGTCACCCATGAAGGTTCCAACGGCGAAAAGGTGATTCACAGTGATATTCCCGCAGAGTACCTCGAAGATGCACAGCAGGCCCGTCATGAAATGCTCGACGCCTTAAGTATGTTCAATGATGAGCTGATGGTGATGTTGCTCGAAAATCAGCCTGTTGAAGAAAGCATGCTTAAGCAGATTATTCGTGAAGCCACGATCAATCTCGACATTGTTCCGGTGATGATGGGAACGGCGGTCAAGAACAAAGGCATTCAGCCGCTTCTCGACGCGGTTTGCGATTATCTGCCGAGTCCGCTGGATCGTACCGCGTTTGCCCGCGATCACGACAATGGCGGAGCTGAAACACCGCTTTCGTGCGATCCTGATCGCCCGATGGTCGGTATGGTCTTTAAGATTGTGGATGAAACGTTTGGTCAGCTTAGCTACATGCGAATTTACCAAGGTAAATTGATCAAGGGTCAGCAATATTGTAACGCGAGGACCGGTAAATCCCTTCGCGCAGGCCGAATCGTTCGAATGCACGCCGACGACCGGGAAGAAATCACCGAGGCAGGGCCTGGTGATATTGTCGCCTTGCTTGCCATCGATTGTGCCAGCGGTGACACGTTCTGCGGTGACGATGTTAATTATTCTCTTGAAAATATTTTTGTTGCCGATCCGGTCATCAGTTTGTCGGTTGTTCCGGCCAGTTCCGCCGATCAGGACAAAATGGCTAAGGCACTTAATCGTTTTATGAAGGAAGACCCGACATTCCGCGTATCGACCGATGAAGAAACCGGCGACACATTGATCGCGGGCATGGGCGAACTTCACCTCGATATTTATATCGAGCGGATGAAACGTGAATATAAAGCGGCCGTGACGGTCGGCGCGCCGAAGGTCAGCTATCGTGAAGCACCGACCCAGGAAGCGACGTATGATTATCGTCACAAAAAACAGACCGGCGGTTCCGGACAGTTCGCTCATGTCGTCGGCCGGTTGATTCCCATTACCGATTCCGACGCGGCACCTTACGAATTTGAAAACAATATTGTCGGCGGTGCGATTCCGAAAGAATACATTCCTGCGGTTGACAAGGGTTTCCAGATGGCGTTGGACAAAGGCCCAATCGCCGAATACAAGATCGTGGGAGTCAAGATGTGTCTCGATGATGGATCCTTTCATGATGTGGACTCGAGCGAAATGGCATTCCGCATCTGTGCGGTCGAGGCGTTCAAGCAGGCGTTCCGGGCCTCAAAGCCCTGTTTGCAGGAGCCGATCATGCAGGTTGAAATTGAGACCCCGACCGAATATCAAGGCAATATCGTTAGCGATCTCAACAGTCGGCGAGGTATTATTCAGGGCACTGAAAACCATGAAACCTATACAATCATTCGGGCGGAAGTGCCCCTGGCCAAGATGATCGGATATTCAACCAGTCTTCGCAGTATGAGCAAAGGTATGGCAACGTTCACCATGGAAATGTCGCATTACGCGAAAATGCCGCAGTCGCTGGCGGAAGAAGTTATTCTCAGCCGCAAACAGCAGAAAGAACAACTTGCCCGAAGATAATTTTCGGCAAACGACATCAATCAAGGATCGAAATTCTCCTGGAGTTTCGATCCTTTTTTATTGGTGAAAGGTGATCTGATTTTTGTATGAACTTTTCACGCAAACCCACTATCGTTATGATATAATCGTGAACCATGATTTTATGGTTGAATGTTTGTTGCGGCATGGAAAGATTTTGAATGCGAAGTGGAAGTAAACCATTTTTATATCTGATTCCGGCGGGAGTCGTCCTGTTTGTGTTTCATCTGCTGCCGTTTCTGGCGGTCATCTGGATCAGCTTGTTTAAAAACTGGGGCACGCCCGAGGCGGGTTTCGCCGGAATGGAAAATTATCGTGAAATTTTCGCCCGAGGGAGTTTTTTGCGGTCACTGTCGATTACACTCTGGTACACCATCGGCACGATCCCTGTGACGATTACCCTTGCGATGGTCTTCGCCGCGATTTTACGGAAAAAGATGTTCGGCGGTACGTTTTATCGGGTGGTTTATTTTCTACCTTATATTACATCGACCGTGGCGGCGGCTGCGGTCTGGCGATGGATTTTTCATGTGGACAAAAAGGGATTGTTCAACGCCATGTTGATCAATTTCGGGTTTTCGCCGTTAAGATTCACCGAAGAATCTTCCGGCATTTTTGAGATGCTTTTTGGGCAGGCATTGCCGCTCCTGGGCGCAGGGCCGAGTTTGGCTCTGGTCTCGATCATGGTTTTCGCGATCTGGCAGACTTTTGGATTTTATGTGATTATTTTTTCCGCAGGTTTGAGTCAGATTCCCAAGGATGTTTACGAAGCGGCGGCAATTGACGGCGCAAGCAGTGTGAGAAGTTTTTTTTCGATTACATTGCCGATGATGAAACCTATCCTCGCCTTCGCAACGATCATTTCGACCATCGGCGCATTTCAAACATTTAATCAAATTTATATCATGGCTCCGAGTGAGCGAACACTTTCCGCCCGAAATGTTACCATGTTTATCTTCAGCCAATTCTGGGACAACGGCAGACTTGGCTGGGCCGCGGCGGCTTCGGTGATATTATTCTTGATCCTTTCGGGTTTGACCGTACTTCAACTGGTGTATAACAGGACGAGAGACTAAGCGTATGACCCGACGAAAATTATTGACCGGTTTATTCCTGCACCTGTTCCTGATCGGGGGCGCCGTTTTTTCTGTTCTGCCGTTTGGCTGGATGCTCTCGACGTCGCTCAAAACACCGCAGGAAATCAATCAGACCACTCCGACAATCTTCCCCGTTTCGCCGCAATGGCAGAATTATCCTCAGGCGATCGAGCGATATTCTGCAACTGGTGTCTCGTTTACCCGATGCTTTCTAAACAGCGCTTTCGTTGCCCTGGCTGTGACGTTGGGCGTTCTGGTGACATCGGTGCTTACCGCTTACACCTTCAGTATGATGAACTTTCCAGGCAAAAATATTGTATTCATTTTTTTCCTGATGCCGATGATGATTCCTTTTGAAGTCATTTTAATTCCGAATTTTATTCTTATTCAGAAAATCGGCGATTTCATTCCGTTTCTGGGTTATGACACTTACGCCGCTTTGATTATCCCATGGATCGCGAATGTATTTTCGATTTTCTTTTTACGACGAATCTTTGAACGTATACCCCGTGAGATATATGAAGCCGCCAAGGTTGACGGCTGCGGCGATTTGCGATTTTTGTGGTCGATGGCAATCCCCATGGCGAAACCGGCGCTGATCACGATCGGCCTTTATACGTTTCTGGGCAGTTGGAACGCCTTTCTCTGGCCGTTGGTGGCGACAAGTTCTCCAGAACTTTCAGTTATTCAAAAAGGGCTATCGAGCTTTATGCAGGAAGCGGGCACGGATTATCATTTGCTCATGGCAGCAGCAACACTGACGATCTTGCCCGTGGTTATTTTGTATCTTTTTGCTCAGCGATGGTTTCACGAAGGTGCGAATCTCGGCTAGAATAATTCTGTTAACCTAAAAGAGAAATGGGACAAACGATGA
>JAAZAW010000104.1 GCA_012514125.1 Phycisphaerae bacterium
AGCGATTTTGTTAAAGTATTTGAAAACATATTTACTCGATCATAAACAAGAACAAGAATAAGAATATGTCTGAAAACGAAAAAAAATGGTATGTCTTACGAGTGGCTTCCAACCGCGAAGATCAGGTTTGTGAATCGCTGAACAAAAAAGTTCAACTTGAAAATCTCGAAGATATCATCGGGCGTATTATCGTTCCGACCAAAAAAGAGAAACGGGTCAAAGCCGGACAGGCTCGCGTTTATCAACTGAAAATTTATCCGGGTTATGTTTTCGTTGAAATGGAAGTCAATCCCGATGGAACGATTCCAGAAAAAGCCTGGTTTATGATCAAGGAAACGCAGGGTGTCGGCGATTTTATTGGTTCCGGGAACAAGCCTTCTCCCATGGCGCCGATCGACGCCGAGAAAATGCTTGCCGCGATTGAAACCGCCAAGGAACAGCCTGCGATTGCGATTGATTTCAAGAAAGGCGAGCAGGTTAAAATTCGGGAAGGCCCGTTTGAAAACTTTGAAGGCCGCATAGAAGAAGTTAACTCTCAAAAGGGCACCGTTAAGGTTATTGTTACGGTTTTCGGTCGGCCCACGGAGCTTGAGCTTGAATACTGGCAGGTTGAAAAAGGCTCATAAGCCCTTTTATTTAAAACTATTACGCACATAAATATATAGTTCGTGACGAGTAAGGTTGTAGGTAACAAAGGAAATACAAAGTATGGCAAAGCAAGTAACTGCACAGATAAAAGTACAGGCTCCGGGTGGAAAAGCCACACCGGCACCGCCGATTGGTCCGGCTCTGGGCCAGCATGGTGTGAATATCGGTCAGTTCGTGAGTCAGTTCAACGAGCGGACCAAAAACTTTGATGGTATGGTTGTCCCTGCCGTCATCACGGTTTATGCGGATCGAACATTTGATTTTATCATTAAAAGTCCGCCCGCTGCGGTGCTCCTGAAGGATGCCGCCAGTGTCGCCAAAGGCGCGGGCAATCCGCTCAAGGACAAAGTCGGCAAGGTCACCAAAGCGCAGGTCAAGAAAATCGCGGAAACCAAGATGAACGATCTGAACGCTTCGGACCTCGATCACGCGGTTCGTGTGATCGAAGGAACCGCCCGCAGTATGGGCATTGAAGTCGAAAACTAAAAGGTCGGGTTTTACGTGTTTGTCGATCGCGGCAGAGATGGTTTTTTATTGAAATTGAAATACGAATTTGAATAGTTGCTGAAATCCGGTTCGCGGCGGTCGCGAGCTGAGTTCAGCGGTCGGACCACGGACCTTCAGAGGTGGTTTTATTGGTTGACAGAGCGAATTCGTTCCTCAACCAGAATTAGTGGGAGCATTATGCGAAAGAGTAAACGATACGAAAAGCTGCTGGAAGTTTTGAAAGACAAAGTCCAGCCGATGAGCGTCGAAGACGCCATTGCGACGTTGAAGCAATTCAACACAACCAAGTTTGATCAGTCGGTCGAATGTGTCATGAGTCTTGGTATCGATGCCAAGCAGGCCGATCAACTGGTTCGCGGATCATTGTCCCTTCCCAAGGGTATTGGCAAGAGTTTCAAGGTCATTGCTTTCTGTGAAGGCGAATTGGCGGAACAGGCCAAAGCGGCTGGTGCTGTCGATGCCGGAGCCGATGATCTGGTCCAGAAAGTCCAGGGCGGCTGGACCGATTTTGATGTTGCCATTTCCACCCCCGGTATGATGCGTCTGGTAGGTCGTTTGGGCCGTGTTCTGGGTCCTTCGGGCAAGATGCCGTCTCCCAAAGCGGGGACCGTCACCGATGATGTGGTGACCGCGGTGAAGGAATACACCGCCGGTAAGCAGGAATTCCGCAACGACGCCGGGGGCAACGTGGCTATGGTTGTCGGCAAGCTGAGTTTTGCCGAAGAAGACCTTAAAATCAACATCGAAGCCTTTATCAATCACATCAAGCGGGTCAAGCCTTCCGCCGCCAAAGGGACCTATGTCAAACGGTGTGTGATCAGTGGGACGATGAGTCCGGGTATTGAAATTCGTGTATCTGCTTAATTAAGACAGGATATAGCTATGAGTAAACCAGTTAAAGAATTAATGATCAAAGAAATATCGGCTCGCTTCAGCAAGCTTGATAGTGTTCTGGTCGTCAATCCGATTGCGCTTAACGCGATTGACAACACCACGGTTCGCGGGGCGTTGCGAAAGAAAAAGATTGAAATGGAAGTGGTTCGTAACTCCTTGGCGGTTCGCGCGCTCAAGGGGACCAAGCTGGAAAACATCGGTGAGTTGCTGATCGGGGCAAGCGCCATTGTTTCCGGCGGAGAATCGATTGTGGATGTCGCCCGTGAAGTGAGCGAAATTGTCAGGAAAATGCCCAAACTTGAGGTTCGAGGCGCATTGGTGGAAGGTGAGGTTCTTGACTCGCAAGGCGCCGAGCAACTGGCCAAGATGCCCAGCCGTACGGAGCTTCAGGGTCAAGTCGCTTTGTTGGCGAATTCACCGGCGAAACGGCTTGCCGGCGCGATTACCAGTCCAGCCGCCAAGATTGCGGGATGCATCAAGGCGTTGGAAGAGAAGTTGGAAAAAGAAGGCGGTTCTGTGGCTGCGGCCTAGCTTCTAAACGAACCGCCGTTAGTACTTCCGAGATAGGTGGAATGGCGAGGTTAACGCACTTTCCTCAACGTTCCGGACGTTTCGGTTTTATAACGTATTTGTTGTATAATTTCAGTAATGTTTTATTTAGGAAGGTAGAAAAATGAGTGAAACACGCGAATGGTCGGCCAATATAAAAGAAATCGGTGATCAGATTGTTGCCCTGACTCTTATGCAGGCCAAGGAACTCGGCGATTACCTCAAAGAAGTTTATGGTATTGAACCTGCCGCTGGTGCGGTGGCAGTGGCCGCGGCTCCTGCAGCGGGCGGAGCGGCCCCGGCAGCGGAAGAGAAGTCCACTTTTGACGTTGTTCTTAAAGAGAGCGGCGACAAGAAGATCCAGGTGATCAAGGTTGTTCGCCAGGCGACCAATCTTGGTTTGAAGGAAGCCAAAGACCTTGTTGACGGCGCTCCGAAGACGATTAAAGAAGGTCTGAGCAAGGCCGAAGCGGAAGACCTCAAGAAGCAGCTTGAAGAACAGGGCGCTACAATCGAACTTAAGTAGTAAATATATTGAGTATGCTGGACATATTCAAGCCCAGGTATATAATCTTCCAGAAGCGTCCGGACCATTTTACCGGGCGCTTCTGAGTTGATTTCCGGGTAAGGTTAGTTTATAATTAACCAATTTGGTAGTGAATGCGTTTCGGAGCCGGGCTTTGTCTGTGTGGTATCGGTCCCTCCTTTGCTCCGTGCGTTGATTTTTAATGATGATCTTTATGAGAGGTCCGAAGCATGATCGTACCTTCTACGGTTCGTAATTTCGGTAAAGTAGGCGACGCGTTGCCCATTCCGGATTTAATTCGGATTCAGCGACAAGCCTACGAACGATTTTTACAGGAAAACGTCGAACCCGCAAAGCGGAAAAATGAGGGACTCGAAGGACTCCTGCGGGAAACCTTCCCCATTGAAAGCTATGCGGGCGATGTCCTCCTTAATTATGTAGATTATGAGTTGGGTAAGCCTCGATATTCGCCCGAAGAGTGTCGCGAGCTTAAGCTGACCTATGGTAAGCCTCTGCGCGTCCGGATTCAGTTGACGCGAAAAGAGACGGGGGAAACCATCGAGGAAGGCATTTACCTGGGCGATATTCCTATTATGCTCGGTGGCGGCGAATTCATTATCAATGGTGCGACTCGTGTTATCGTCAGCCAGCTTCACCGATCCCCCGGCGTCGATTTTGTTGTCGAATCGCAACAGGCCGACCGACCGCTGCACGCCGCGCGCGTTATTCCCGAGCGTGGTTCGTGGATCGAAATCAACGTTACCAAGCGAGAACTGCTCGCGGTCCGCATCGATCAATCCTCGAAGATGCCCGCCACCACATTTTTGCGGGCGCTGGACGCGAAGTACAGTTCCGATGTCGATATTATCAAGACTTTCTATAAAACGAAATCCATCTCCGCCGGTCAGCTCAAAGCGGGTATGGTTGCCGCCGAACCGGTGGTCGATCCGGAGACCGGCGAGGAGCTTTTGGCCGCCGGCGCACAGATCGCCGAAGCCATCAATAAGATTCAAGGCAGCAGCGTCAAGCAGGTGCAGATTATCGAAAAAGTCACCGATTCTCTTATCCTGAACACGATGGCTGAAGATACGGCCCGTTCGCATGAAGAGGCGTTGCTCAAAATTTACACCCGTTTGCGTCCGGGCAATCCGCCGCAACTGGAAAAAGC
>JAAZAW010000007.1 GCA_012514125.1 Phycisphaerae bacterium
CATACGGAATTGACTTATTGAATGCGCGGTACTTTAATGTCAATAAACTATTTCAGGCAGTATGAGCTTCGAAATCGGGATATCGTGACATTAGCCCCCGCGCACGAAGTAAATGGAATTAGTATCAGACATGCCTAAGGAGAAGAAAACGTGAAAAACGCATGTTTTCTTTCTCAAATTCCAAACAACACAGAACTTAAATTAAAAACACATCTAGCCAGGTTAAGGAGAAGAATTTGTAAAATACGTGTATCTTTCTCAAACTCCGAAACGACGACAAAATAAAATCAAAAACGTATATCCAAAAAAATCCTTCCCTGAGTCCGTAGTTCCTGAACTTGTCGAAGGCCAAAGCAACACAACGTTAGCACATTAATCCCCGTCACTTTTCGCAGAGTCCAATACAACAACACTGCTAAATCAAATGAGTGCTAGACCTGCCTAAGGAGAAGAAAATGGAAGAAAAGTGTGCTTTCTTTCTCAAACTCCGAAATAACGGTAGAATTAAAATCAAAAATGTAATCTCTAAAAATCGCCCCCTAAGCCCATAGCCCCTGCGTTTCTCGAAGTGTCAAAGCGACACAACATCCCCCCTTTTGACTTCCCACAAAGACCATAAAACATATCGTGAGCCATGCCTAATCTGCTGTTCTACATAGCGAACATGCCTATCTTCGCCCTCCCTTCAACAAAAAAACCGCCCCGAAGGACGGCTTTTTCCCTAACTTCCAACTTTCAACTTCTGACTTCCAACCCCCCCCTATATCCTGTTCCACGTGGAACGAACCTTCTCAACCTGCACCGCTTCGATCAACTCCTGCTTGTCATAAATCCCCGGCAAAAGCACCCGATGCCCATTCGCCTTGAAAATAATCGTAAAAGGCGGGCCGCTCTGCCCTGTCCACTGCCGGAGCATCTTTTCCGCATACGGGTTCTTCGACGTCAGATCCGCCCGCAACAAAACCACCTCGTTTCGCCGCAGTGCTTCTTTCACCAATTCATTTTCCAGCACAAAATATTCAACCGTCTTACAATTGATGCACCAATCCGCGGTAAATTCCACCACCACATCTTTCCCGCTCGAAATGGCTGTAGTAAAATTCACTTCCGTAAGCTCTTGCCATTCAAGTCTATTGCTCTCGCTGCGTAACATCCCCCACCCACTGACAATCAGCACAATAACCCCCGCCACCTTGGCCGTTTTGCTCCAAAACCCATGCTTAAACTCCAGCACCTGCCCCCAAAACCAGATCACAAACGCAAACAGCACCAGATACATCAGCATCCATACGACCTTATCCTTCGGCAATGCCGTTACCAGAAATACCGCCACACCCAATAACAAAAATCCCATACTCTGCTTGAATAATTCCGACCACCTGCCGGTCTTCGGAATCTTTGCGACAAACCTCGGCGAAGCACTCAGTAATACATAAGGAAAAGCCATCCCCAAACCAATCATCATAAATCCCACCAACGTAAGCCAAACCGCCTGCGATTGCGCCCAAGCCACCGCCGCCCCCAAAATCCCAAAACTACAGGGCGTCGATAAAATCCCCGCCAAAAAACCCATACTTAACGCGCCAATATGTCCTTTCTGCACAAAACTGCGATTAGCGACAAATTTCGGCACTAAAACCTGATAAACATCAAACATACCCAACGCCAATAACACCAGAATCATACTCAATGCCATCAAAATCGTCGTACTCTGGAAAGTTTGCCCCCAGGAGAACCCCCCTTTCAAAATCACCGCAACAACACCAATACTTAAAAAGAAACTGACCACCCCCACCGAAAAAATCATCGCCAAACGCAAAGGAGAATGGTTTTCATGCTGCGCCTGCTTGGCTAATTGCAAAATCTTGATGGGAATAACCGGCAAAACACAAGGCATAATGTTTAATATCAATCCCGCTAAGAATGCGACCATTAACGGAATCGCCACTCCCGCTTTCCGAAGATCAATTTTATGCGAAAATAACGAGACCGTGGTTCCAAGCCCGTCAGAGCCTGTCTTTTCCGATGAATCGCCGGACTGCGAAACAACCGCTGTTTCCTCCAAGCTGCCGCCCGAAGAGACCTCGGCCCCCCCTTCCAAACCGCCAACGACCGCCGTTTCTTCAGACTCAACACTTTTCCCGCTCGTTTGCCCCTCTTTGTTCCACGTGGAACCAATCTTAAACGTACCGCGAACAACCTTATCGATCACCGGCGGATAACATTGTGAATCGGAACAAGCCTGGTAAGTCAACGAAATCGAAATATCAACCGTCGATGCCGGCACCTCATCAGAAACCGTCCCCATAAACCGAAGAGTCACCTTCCCATCCTGCGGTTCAAGGACCTGAATCGTCTCGCCCGCCGCTTCAAGCTCTGAAACTCGCGGATAAACAGGCTTAACATCCCATTTTATCGGCCCCGACGACGTAATCTTTGCCTGCGTCGCATAATAAGGCTCTGGCACTCCAGGTCCGTAAAGATGCAATCCCGGTGAAAGCGGAATCAAAACTTTTAGCTCCACAGACTCCCCTGCCCGAACACCGGATGGATCAAACTCGATATCAGGTTCATCATTCGCTGCCATCCCCGCTAGCGGCGAGAAAAACACACAAAATACAACGAGCCATAACAACTTGTACTTAAAACAGTTATATTTACAAAGCTGTCGCGTACTTTGATGGTGCATCAAGACCTCCTCGCTTGTGAAATCAAACGTAATGTAAAAAAATAATACTTTAGATCATATTCCATACACGCCCGATTTTCCACCCGCTAAGTAATTCTTTGCCCTTTTTTGATTTGAAGTTCCAACGCGGTATTGTAACATATCTACAAACCAAAATGATCTTTTGAATAAGAAACCAACTGACAAAGGATTTTCCATGAACAGCCTTATTGAATGGTTTGAAGGCCTGGGTCCGATAATACAAGCCCTCTTAGCAACACTATTCACCTGGCTGGCGACCGCCGCCGGTGCCGCTACCGTTATTTTCTTTAAAACCTTCTCAAAAAAAATACTCGATGCCATGCTCGGATTCGCTGCCGGGGTCATGATCGCCGCGAGTTACTGGTCGCTGCTGGCCCCCGCCATCACAATGTCCGAAAAATCCTCCCTCCCCCACTGGCTCCCCCCCGCCATTGGGTTTATCCTGGGCGCTTTGTTTCTCTGGAGCCTCGACAAAATCCTGCCGCACCTGCACATCGGTTTCGCCCGCGAAGAAGCCGAAGGAATAAAAACTCATTGGAAAAGAACAGCTTTACTTGTTATGGCCATCACCATTCATAATATCCCTGAAGGCCTGGCCGTCGGTGTCGCCTTTGGAGCCGTTGCGAACGGTTTCGATGGAGCAACTCTGGCCTCTGCCGTCGCCCTGGCAATAGGCATCGGGCTGCAAAACTTCCCCGAAGGGATCGCCGTCGCCATGCCCATCCGCAGAGAAGGCGCATCCCGATTAAAGAGTTTCTGGTACGGACAGCTCTCTGCCATCGTCGAACCCATGGCAGGCGTCATCGGGGCCGTCGCGGTGGTCTACGCCCAGCCGATCCTCCCCTATGCCCTGAGTTTTGCTGCCGGCGCGATGATCTTTATTGTCGTCGAAGAGGTCATTCCGGAATCGCAACGAAACGGTGACACCGACCTGTCAACGATGGCAACGATGTTCGGCTTTGTCGTGATGATGATTCTGGATGTCGCATTAGGTTGACATTTTCCGTCAGTCATGTCAAAATACCTTCACAAACAGAATGTGGATTATATAGAAGGAGTCAACCAAATGGCAGAGAAATGGGTCGGCGTGTCAGAAGCATGTCAATTGCTGCAAGTCTCTGAAAGAACGCTATATAGGAAAATAAAGGACGGCAAGATCGAGAGCCGGATGACGGACAATAGTCATCGGGAAGTCCTGGTGGCAGTGCCAATGACAAAAGAGGAAATCGCGGAAGGACACCTCAAACTTGCGTCCGACACCGTCGATAATCAACTCAAAATCGTCGCCACCGCCCTGGGCAGCACCGAGCTGGTCAACAAGCGGATGCAGGCAGAACTTGACTTTGTCAAGACAGAGCTTGGCAGGGTTCGTGAAAATGCCATGTCAGAGATTGTCAGGGTGCAGGAACATTCAAGCCAGCAGGTTGATTATATCAAAACGGAAATGATTCGCTCCCGACGGATGGGACTGATTGGGTGGGGGGTTAGCGGTGCATTAGTGGCGGTGCTGCTGATTGTCAGTATTATGACCGTCAAAAAGTTGTCAATCAAGGAAACGCAAATTGAAGTAGCCAGGGCCGATGCCGACTCTTCCAGACAGATCGTTGCGGTGGTGTCTGACAGAGTGACGGACAAGGAACGCGTCATATCACGATTAGAGGCGGATATAGCGGCTATTAAATCGGAGTTGACTGACAGCAAGGTGAAGTTAGCGGCATTGGCTCTCCAAAATGTTCAACCGGCGAATATGAAATTTACGGTTCAGCCATTCAGGATGATGACTGACATTCCTGCCACCATGACGGTAGCGACAATGCCTGCAACAACGACTCAGCCCGATGAAAAAATAACCGCACCTCGCCTTGCCAGTCAACCGGTCGGCGGTCCGACGAGTAAACCCGCGGGGGTGGCGGGCGAGTAGTGGCAGATGATGGCAGGGGGGTGACATTTGTTTTTGTGTCTGTCACACGGCGTCATTTTCGTATCTTTTTATATTGCAACACTTAATGTAATGACATGGAATGGCGTAGGGTGCGTCGTTTATGAGAGCTGTCAGAGAATGACAAGACAAATTTTTGACATTATGAGATGCGGTTGTCGCTATTTATGCCCCTGGGGTTCGGCTTTTTATGTGAAAAAGTTAAAAGGTTTTGCAGATAAAGTGCGCGGGGCGATAAGTCCTTCGACCGGCTCAGGGACCGCAAGCTCGAATTATATTATAATATTACAATAAAATACGACCCGTTGGTTTTACGGGTCGTATTTGTAGTATTATATTATAATATTATAATTTGTTAGCCCAGAATTGCCTTCAAGTCTTCCTGGGGTGTCGTGATCGGCATGAGGTTGAATTTTTCCACCAAAACTTTCAGAATCGGTGGGGCGACGAATGCCGGCAGACTCGGGCCGATTCGGATGTTCTTGATTCCCAGGTGAAGCAGGGTCAACAGGATCACAACCGCTTTTTGTTCGAACCATGACAGGATCATGGACAGCGGCAGGGAGTTGACGTCGGTGTTGAAGGCTTTGGCCAGGGCGACGGCGATTTGGATCGCGGAATAGGCGTCGTTACATTGGCCGATATCCAGGAGTCGAGGAATTCCATCGATATTTCCGTACTCGAGTTTATTGAACCGATATTTTCCACAGGCCAGGGTCAGGATGACGCAGTCGTTGGGGACGAGTTTTGCGAATTCGGTGTAATAGTTTCGCCCTGGTTTTGCGCCGTCGCAACCACCGACGAGGAAGAAGTGTTTGATGTCGCCGGATTTGACGGCGGCGATGACTTTATCGGCGACGCTCATGACGGCGTTGTGGCCGAAGCCTATGGTGATGGTTTTTTCAGGTTCATCGGCTTCAAATCCCGGTGCATCGAGTGCGGCCTGGACGAGTGGAGCGAAATTTCCGTGGTTGAGATGTTCGACGTTGGGCCAGCCGACGACGCCGCTGGTGAAGATTCGATTTTTGTAGCTTTCCTGCGGCCTTTGGATACAGTTGGTGGTCATGAGGATTGCACCGGGGAAGGCGTCGAATTCGGTTCGTTGATTTTGCCAGGCACTGCCGTAGTTGCCGATGAGGTGGGGGTATTTTTTCAGGCCTGGATAGGCGTTTGCGGGAAGCATTTCGCCGTGTGTATAGACGTTGATGTTTTTGTCTTTGGTTTGCTCGAGGACCATGGCGAGGTCTTTGAGGTCATGGCCTGAGACGAGAATGGCTTTTCCTTTTTTTGCGGTGATGCGGACCTGTGTAGGTTCAGGTTGGCCATAGGTTCCGGTGTTAGCGTCATCTAACAGTGCCATGACAGTGAGGTTGACTTCGCCGCATTTCAGGTTCATGCTCAGGAGCTGATCGATGTCGGTGGGATTGGTCGCCAGGAAGTCGAGTGCTTCGTAGACGAAGTCGTAAACACTGTCGTCCTGCTGTCCGAGGATTTGGGCATGATCGGCGTAGGCGGCGAGTCCTTTGAGTCCGTAGGTGAGCAGTTCCTGGAGTCCTGTCACATCCGGGCCTTGTTCTTCGATTCGTTTTTGCACCCAGGGTGATTGGATGATTTGTTTAACGTCGTCCTGAATGTCGGCGGAAGGTTGCCAGGCGGCGGGGCCGGTGAGTTCCTGGGGTTTCGTGCCGGCTTGGGCGCAGGCATCAAGATATTCCTGATGAAGTTTGTTTCTGAATTCGACGGCGCGTCGAACGCGCTGTTCGATGGCGGCGGGATCGAAGTTGACATTGGTCAATGTTGTAAAGAGCGACTCGACGGTAAAGACATCGACATGTCGATCGCGATGTCCCAATGCCCGCAAGCGATGTGCCACTGTCGCCAGACCTTTGAGTGAATAAATCAGAAGGTCCTGCGTTGCGGCGGTGACGGGGTCTTTGCCGCAGACACCCTGGACGGTGCAGCCTGTGCCTTTGGCGGTTTGTTCGCATTGATAACAGAACATACTCATGGTTGTAATCCTCCATTTCTAAAAATATCGAAAAAAAAGTTACGTTACTACTTTCAGACTCTCATAAAATCGTTGTTTTAAGGTATTATATTGGGTTCTGCAATTTTTCCACCGACGGTGACGGTGCTGACCTTCAGCACGTAGTTCTTTCCGGATTCTCGGATTGCATCTTCGACGATGTGTGCCAGGCCTCGGCAGCAGGGGACTTCCATGACGACGACTTCAACCGACTCGATGGGTTGATTTCGGAAAAGTTCAGCCAGTTTTTGTCGATAGAGGTCTGGGTCGTCGAGTTTTGGACAACCGATGAGTACGGTGTGGTCGGTTATGAAATCGGCATGGAATTTTCCATACGCGAATGAGGTGCAATCGCCGGCGATAAGAACTTTTGCGCCTTCGAAGTAGGGGGCATGAACGGGCACGAGTCGAATTTGCACGGGCCAGTTGGTCAGCATGGACGGCTCGTTGGATTGTTGTTGAGGTTCAGCGGATTCACGTTCAATTTTTCTTACGGCGGAACCCGGGCAGCCACATTGACTTGGATGTTGTGGATGCTGTTGCGTGTTCTTTTCCATCTCCTTTGCTTTTCGGTCTTGTTCGAGGTGATGTTGCAAAACGGCTTTGGGGTCGAAAGGCTCGGCGGGGCGTTCGACCATGGTGATTGCGTTTTGCGGGCAGTCGCCGATGCAGGCACCGAGGCCGTCACAATAGACTTCGCTGACGAGTTTTGCTTTGCCGTCGATGATTTCGATGGCGCCTTCAGCACAGGCGTTGGCGCACTGGCCGCAACCGTCACAGAGTTCTTCGTTGATTTCGATTATTTTTCTTACATTTTCCATGGGATTTTCCTTTCATTGTCATGACACTTGTTGACTGGAGAGTTTGGTATTGGCTAGATGTTCGGCGACTTGATGGTTGATGTTGTGGATCAGGCCGCCGAAGACACATTGTCCGTTTTTGCAGACTGGTTTTGCCAGCAGACAGTTGATTTCGACGAGAGGGCCTTCGATAGCCTGGTAGATATCGAGCAGGCTGATCTCGTCGGCGGGTTTACCGAGCAGATAGCCGCCGTGGGGTCCGCGCGTGGAGTGGACGAGTCCGACTTTAGCGAGTTGCCCGAGGACTCTGGCCAGATGGGCTTCGGAGGCATGAAGTCGTTTGCTGATTTCGTTTCCGGAGAACATTTTTTTCGGTTCCTGCGCCAGGACCAGCATGGCGTGAAGTCCGAGTGAGGCGGCTTCGGATATTTTTATTATGTTTGACATAGTTAGCTCGCTTTCTTGTATTCTTGTATTATTATACAAGTATTCAAGATTATGTCAAGAGGGTGGAAAAATATTTTTGCAGTCAGGAAATTCTAGGAAAATATGTCCGTGTTTTTATTTGAATAATTATTATACAGGAAAAAAGTCCTTGTCCATTTATTGATCTTTAATGTGAGTACTGAGTACCGCGTTTCGCAAATAAGAGGCAGAATCATGTCGCGGTCTTTTCCTCGGCCATGATTTTAGCGACCGATTTCGTCGACCAGTTGAACGGATGAGCATTCGCATTCCATTCCGCAATGAATTGCTCAAGCTGTTGCCGTAGCTCTTCCTGCGATGCGAAATCCGAGAAGCCCAAACGCTTTCGCTGCAAAATCCCAAACCACTGCTCCACCTGATTCATCCACGAACACTGCACCGGCGTGAAGTGAAAGATAAATCGCGGATAAGCCGTCAGCCACACGCGAACCTCCCGGCCGTGATGTGTAGAGACGTTGTCCAGGACCAGATGAATCGTCGTCACCGTGGCCGGGATCTCGCCGTCGAGATGTTCCAGAAACGCGATGAATTCCGTCTGGCGTTTTCGTTCGAAACACCGGCCATAGACCTTGCCCGTTTGCGTGTCGAAGGCGGCAAAAAGCTGCAACGCGCGTTCTTCCTCCGTCAAGGTAATCGCAAGTTTCGTGTGACGTCCCATGGGAGGGTTATGAACTTTTTATCCCCTTAATTGCGAAAGGCGGTACTTAGAAGGCGGAAAATGGTTTTTTCCCAATTGAGGTTATGGATGTCATAAATCTTTACCGAAAGTACTTGAAATTATGTTATACGGCGTTTATGCTATTTTAATAACCTAATTTTGTGCTTTTTATGCGTTCTAAATGACTTGAAACGGGTTTTTCGTTTGTTTTTGAGGGTATCGCGTGATTTCGCTCAAGCAGTTGGCGACGATGTGCGAGGTTTCAGAGGCGACAGCGTCCAAGGCGCTCAGCGGCCGGGGCGGTGTTCGCCAGGCTACTCGTGAAAAAGTTCTCAAAATGGCAGAGCGTTTCAATTATCGTTCCAACGCGCTGGTCCGGAGCATTCAATCGGGCAAAACCATGATGGTGGGGGTGGCATGCGGGCATTTCAAGAATATTTACGCGGGCATGATCATGGAGGGGGTCCAGAAAACGTTGCTGGGATGCGGATATGATCTCATCGTGATTCCCTGGGGACTTGAAGATCGGGGCGGGGAGGAAATTTTTCGAAGCTTTGCCGAACGCCGGGTGGATGGGCTGTTGGTTTTTCCGCCGGACCAGTTGCCGACGCCTCAATATATCAGGGAACTTCGTCGCGTGAATTGTCCGCTGGTGTTGATCGATCAAAACTGGACGGGGTGCGAATTTGACTTTGTGGGGACGGACGATCGTAGCGGAGCGGCGGCGGTGACAGAGCACCTGATCGGGTTGGGGCATCGGGATATGGCGAATTTTTATTATGGATCGGTAAGCACGGGCGGGGCGCGATTGGAGGGGTTTGAGTCGGTGATGCGCAAACACGGTCTGCCGGTGCACAGCAAATGGCTGGTGAATATAAAGGACCTGGAAAAGGATGCGTATCGGCAAGCCAAACAGCTCTTGACAAGGGAAGATCGCCCCTCCGCGATTGTTTGTTTTAACGATTATGTGGCGATGCAGGTGATGTCGGCGGCGTGGGACTTGGGGGTCAAAGTGCCGGAAGATGTTTCGGTGGCAGGGTTTGCGGACATGTGGGTAGCAAGGGAGGTTCGTCCCCGGCTCACGACGGTTCGTCAGGACGGCCAGCAGGTGGGGATCAAGGCGGCTCAATTATTGCTCAAGCGTATTGTGGAGAAACAAAGGGGAAAATCGGCGGAGTTTACACCGCGTTGTGTTTTGTTGCCCACGGAGTTCGTAGCCAGGGATACAACGGCGAAGGCAATTATTAAATAAGAAAGTTTTCTAACAAACATTTTTATTAAGAGGAGTAAGGTATGGGTAACGCAATTCGTCTTGGGACTGAGGGTTTGGCGAAGGTGAAGGACCCGGTGATTGGTGTTTTTGCGCCGGGCGATTTTCGAGTCGATGCCGATTCGCGCAAGCGGACGCAAAACATCGTGAAGATGACGGCAGACATGCTGGCTGGGGCGGTGACGCTGGTGGACGGCAAGCGGGTGAAAGTGGTTTACAGTGATATTTTGATCGACGGTGAGAAGCAGGCCGACCAGGTTGCCCGACAATTTGAATCGGCGGGTGTGAATATTCTGGTGGGCGTTCCGGACACCTGGTCTTTTCCGCAGCCGACGATGATTTCGTTCATCCAGCAGTTTCCAAAGGATACGCCGTTGAATCTGACCTGCGGCAACAGTGGTCCCAAGCCCGGTGTGGTTTATGTCCACGCGTGCAGCGGGGCGATTTCGCAGTATGGTCGGCTCGTACATATCAATGTCGGTTCCTGGCCCGATACGGGGATGCACCCGCAGATGACGCCGGCAACGGCCAAGGCGCTGGTCGACTGGTGCTTTGCCGCGGTGACATACAAGCGGCTTGCGGGTCGTCGGGTAACGGTTTTCGGGCACGATTCGATGGGGATGGAAACGGCATTGGCGCATGTGATCGCGACGCGAAACACTTTTGGGTTGGAAATTGCCCGGCTGGACATGAAGCTTTTGGCGGATATGCTGGTGAAGAAGGCGTATAATGCCGGTGAACTCAAGGAGCTTAAGGGTTGGCTTGAGGGTTTGGCGGGCAAGCGGATCGAGCTTAAGACGGATTTGCAGAAAGCCCAGTATGAACAGTCATTGGCGATGTATTTGATTGTTCGGGATTTGATGGACGATATGAACGCGGTGGGCGGCGGTTTTATGAGCCAGCTCGAATGGGGTTCCGACCCGCGGGGTGTGCCGATGCCGGTGGCGGATATTATGGAATCGCTGTTTAATTCAACGTTCGATCATCGCGGGAAGAAGACCCCGATTCCGTTTGCGACCGAAGCGGACATGCAGGGGCTTTTGACGATGCTCTTTTGCACGGACCTGGCTGGTGGGACGCCGCCGTTGTTTATGGATTTCCGCAAGGTGTGGGAGCCGTGGGAGATCAAGGCGTTGGCGAAGAAACTCAAGATCAAGCTGACGGGCAAGACGGAATGGGAGAAGAAGGGTTTTGTGGATGGTGACAATTCGGGTTCGGCGGCGTTTGACTGGGCGGCCAAGCCCGGTGCGAGCATCAAGGAAATCATGAGCAAGGTCAGTTTTCCGCTGGCTGATCCGGGTTATTTCCCGGGCGGGGGCAATTCGGCGACGTTTGTCTCGCCGGGTGGTATCGAAGGAATCGCGGCGCGTATGGCGTATAGTGCTTCGAGTAATATTTTCTCGATGATCTGGGACCAAGCCAAGACGGTGGATTTGCCCGCGAAACTCAGCAACGCGGTGTGTAACACGTCGAACGTGACCTGGCCTCATACGTTCGTGATGCCCAAGTATGCGACGATGGGCGAGTATAAGCAGTTCGCACCGGCGAACCATTTCCATATGAACTGGGGATTGGAGCCGGCGAGACTTGAATATTGGATGGATTTGGCGAATGTGCTTTCCGTCGCGCCGTGGCAGAATCGTCCGAAGTTTATCGAAGGCGTGGATCGTCCGACGCCGTTGCTGTATTTGCTTAACGGCGGCGAGAAAACGACGAAGCTGGCACTGGCGAAACGATAAAAAAAGACCGGAAGTCTCGGAGTCTGGAAGAGTCCGGGAAGTCAGGTGATGGCCATGTGTATGAATGACGTCAATAAAAAGGATGGGCTTGTAAGAGGGCTCATCCTTTTTATTTTTAGAAATGGATGGAACGTTTTGAAGAAAAAGATGTTGAACCGCCAAGTGGACTCTTATCATAGGAGACGCCAGGATCGTCAGGTTTGAGAATAACCAGAAAAGTGTTGGTCATACTCCGTTGACATATAATATTACCCCGAATTTTCTCCTTAGCGATTCCGGAGTCTTGATAATTGATATTTTCGAACGAATTTCTTGCTTCGGTTGCGGGTGACTTTTTTTCTGGGGACATTTTCGTGGGATTTATTGCGGTTCTGTTTGCTTTTTCTTTGTGGGGATGCATTGGAGGCTTGCCGGATGATGGTTCGGATGACGGTTCCAGGGATACCTCGGATGGCGGATCCTGGGATACCTCGGATGAGAA
>JAAZAW010000105.1 GCA_012514125.1 Phycisphaerae bacterium
ATACGCTTTTGATTTAGTCGTGTCGTAGCATTACAAATATCAAAATTTCGGTCGCTGAGCCTGTCGAAGCGACATGGCGTAAGCAAGCAAAAAGACCCTTCGACTTTCCTCAGGACCCGAAACTACGACACGTTTAAATCAAAGGCGTATTATTCCAAAACTGTTTTTTCCAACCCTAATTTTTTGATAATGGGAAAGCCCGCCAATCGACCCAGAGTCCAGTACTTGCGATCAAGAGCACGCAGGGTCGCCAAGGTCGCATATTCAAGTTGTTTTTCGTCGGGGGCTGCAATAGTCAGGATATCCCCCTGCCGGCTGATCGTCGCCGACGAAAGCTCCGGGTCGATCCGGAAATTAACCGTCGCCCCATCGACCGGACGATCCGTCTCGACAATCGGCAAAACCACCTTCGTAGTCGGCTCAACCTCCACACCATACCAGTAGCGGAAATATTCCTGCAGCCGATAGGCCATCAGATGCTCCATTTCGGTTGCACCCGAGCCGACGACCAGCGTACAGTTAGGCTTGCCGTCGACGACAAACGGATACTCCAGAAGGTCCTGATCATCCAGAGCAAAAAGCTGGGAGCGATATTGTACTTCCAGCTCACCTTGTCTGTTATTCGTAAGGAGAAACTCCGAGGAATCGGAGCCATCGACAGGATCAATCTTTTTTCCGTTCCAAATAACGGCATCGATCCGCATATCTTCCGGAATACGAATACGTACTTTAGTCGATCCGTTTCCTTCGATGAGGGCTGTGAGTTTTCCTCCGGCGATGCCCATGTCTTCACTTACCTCCGCTTTGACAATCACGTCCGGGGATAAGATTTCCATCTGCGCTCTTAGAAGAATCGGAGTCCGCACGGGGATTTCGAGCGAAACCAGAGTTTGCGAATCGGCAATCGTATTAGTCAAGGCCTTTCCATCGTAATGACTGAAAAGAACAATTCCATCGGAGATTCGAGCATTCTGCACCGTCACCGTTCCCTGCACCGGCGAAGCGGTTTCATGGGCGACGGCAATCAGGGTTTTAAGCCCCCGTCCATACCGCGAGGACCACATCGGTTCAGGAACCCTGGCGGCAGGAACAGGCTGCCAGCCGGTCTTGACACATTCAACGATCGCCGGCAACCAGGTCATGAGCTTCTTATTACCGCCGGCCATCCACGGATTCGGTATTCCACCTAATCGTAAGCTCTGAAGCAAGGTAAAATCCGCCAACCCACGATAGATAAGCTTAAGCTGCTCCGCCGTCAAGGTCGATTCGTCGAAAAGTTCATCAAGTCGATAAGTACAATGCCAGACCAGAGGCTTTTGCCCCAATTTCCAGCGTATCCGATCAGCATGCGTGCGCTCCACCGACCAGGGCGTTCCTTCCAACATAGCGGCATCGCCGCGGAAATAGACCGCAAAAGGACCGCCCGTTTCCGGATTAGGCACGATCGCTGTCAACGAACCGTCCTTGCGTTTAAGCGTGTGAACAAAGTCCATATATTTAGCGACACCGATATACGAACTGCAATAAACACCGACCTTGTCGTCCCACGCCCTTCCCGGCAAAGTCGCCAAAGCCGGCCCCGTATATCGCCAGGCATTGCCCGCACAATCCAGAGCGAAACCCACCGGATCGAATTCCTCGACAATCGCCCGCGTATCTTCTTCATATTGTTTGCCGAACGTCGTATTCAACGGAAAAACATTTCGCTCCAGGTCGCACCCCGAGGTCGCACCCTTCAAAATCCCCGCGTCGGGTCCGGTAATCAGGGCATCGGGATAACGCTCACGAGCCAGGGCGTCCTCACACCAGACCACATCGACATAAAACAGATCAGCCACTCCATCCTTTTTGCAATTGGCAAAAGCCTCCCTCCGCCAATCCAGAAACTTATCGCGAGAAAGCGCATAATGACGCTCCGGCTTGCGGTAAAAGTTATATTCCCACAGTTCCGGACGACAAAGAATATCGCCCGTGCGACGAAACGGCGCATAGCACCACGCCCAGCCGCAATACGTCCGGCGACACGATTCCTGACGCCACTCCGATCCCGGCCAGGCGTTTTGCATACTGTCGCCCAGATTGATTCGCGGATCGACTCCCGGATAAGGAACAAAGTAGCTGGGAAAACTTTCGTAATAAGCCTCCATCATCTCATATTTGCCCCATTCCCCCGGGGCCGCGCAAGTAACAAAACGAACCGCCTCTTCTTTTCCCGCATCGACCACAATGCGAGAGGTACACACCAGCAACCCGCTGTGAAGGTTCAGCGGCTGGTAAGAGTGCGTATAATAGGAAACCAATTCCCCCGGTTCCAGTCCCACACCCAGCGTTGCTCGTTTATTCCACACCGCCGTCACAGGAAACCGCATACTCCAGTGCGGATATTTCTGTTCTTCAGGCGAGAGAAGCTTTTTAGGATTGACCACATCGTCCCATCCCGTAAACACCGTCAACACTTCGGACGACTCCACCCGAGGTTCCGGTCCAAGTTCCAGCCACAGTTGATCCGCACCGGTGTTACGACAAGTCATCTGCCAGACGATGCAACGACCAACAGGTTTAAGATTCAATTGAAGGTCCAGCGGGTGTTCCGTCTTATAAAACACGTCAATAGACTCACCCTGCTCAACAGCCTTAACCGGCCTGAGATTCACCTGTTTTTTTTGCTTGCCGTCATAAACTCGAAGCTTGGCACTTCGCAAAAAGGAAGCCTCCAGAGACGTTCGGACGCTTAAAGCTCCGTGCTTCGACGCCTTGATCGTCATGTGCCCCGCCGAAATCTGCGCCGATACCGAATTGACAAGGCCGATCACCATACCAATACATAAAATAGATAAAAATAATCGATGTTGCCTCATATTAACGGCCTTTCTCGTTTTCAGAGTGAGAATAAACTTTTCGAACAACCTTTCCGTCCGCCAGATGAACCAGAACCTCGTAGGTTGCGTTCATCGGCAAAGCTTTCAGTGTTTTTTCGTAATTTTTAGCCTTCGCCAAAGGCCCCGAATCGAAAATATCCTTCGCCGGTTCAGCCGAACGAATCACGACGCGATCGATCCTCTCTTCAGGTGCAGCTTTAACGTCGATATCCAGGTCCATCTCCGCCAAGCCGACCCAAAGATCATCAAAATACACTTCGCCGTGCGAAAAATACAAACCCATGTTAAACGCCAGATGCGTAATCGGTGCCGGAACCTTGACTTCAATCTCAAAAGGCAACCAGACATCCGGATCAGGACCGGAAAGCGCCTCGGGAGGAAGAAAAACAGGTTCAAGCCAATGACCGCGTGAACTGGCGGCGTAAAATCGTCGATCCACTTTGACTTTTGTCTTATCCGGAAGCGCCCCCTCACCTGAAACCCATATCAGGATACGGCCTCCGCCCAATCGATAATACCCCTTGAACAAATACGTTCGATCCGATTCCACGGCAACAACCTGAGTCCAGTAGCCGCTCATCTTTCCTGTTTGTGTTTTGACGCCAAGACTCTTGTTTCCCGTGCGTCCGCCATGAGTCCAACTGATGATAAAATTCTCCTTCAAAGCCGAATCGAACGTCCAATATTTAGGCTGATCTTTCGCGACTTCTTCAATTGAAGGATTCTTAACCAGATTCGGTGATGGAATGCCTTTGATTTGCACCTCGGCGGCGAACGACAGGATTGGCAAAAATACAACGGCTCCAAGCCAGGCACATCGTCTGGTAATCATGGTCTCTCCCGATAAAATACAACATGGACAACGAAAATTCGCCAAATTGAAGGGCTATTATTCCGGCCACACATAATAATTGAAACTAGCGTTGGATATCCCTACGGGTTGACTTAAGATGTACAACGGCGTCACCGGAGCCGCGTGACCATCCGCCATCAGGACGTCAACCATTCCGCGATGTGCCCGATAAGCTCGATATCCCACTCCGATATTACCATAAGCAATCTGATACGCACCGGCGTTCCATGCCGGCCGGAAACTATCACCAATAAGGAAAAAAGTCGACGGCTGATCAATCCTGCCAAGTTGTTTTTCCACGTTTATACCTGATGCACTTCCGGTGACCGTATACTGCCGCATCCCGTAGGTCTGCATCTGCCACGCAAATCTTCCCTCTTCCGCTCCCAGTTGCGCAATCAACTCCGATTCCGTTCTCACCGGGATACTGGGACAATGAAAAACATTATTCAGAATGCAATAGCCGTCCCAGCGAACTGTCGTCGTAGGTATATACTTAAGTTGTGAAAGCCGGGTGTGCCAGAATTGACGCAAGTAACCAGGCACTCCCACATAACTCGAAGGGTTGTAGTGTGCCGGAATGAAATCTTCATAATCGTTCGCATAAGAAAAAAGGGCCGCTCCGATCTGCTTCTGATTCGACAAACAGGCAGCAGCCTTGGCAACATTTCGAGCATTAGCCAACGCCGGTAGCAGCAAAGCAATCAGCACCGCAATAATGGCCACAACAACCAATAATTCAATCAATGTAAAGGCAGTCTTGCGGCGAGGCACGCAAGATCCGAAGTAATGATAGGGCCGATCCTTTCGCATGAGTGTTCCTTTCCTAAACGTCGTCGATAAATCTGGGATACCGTTCATTGCGACGACTTGCGATGAGGCAAATCGTCACTAAATAATTCAATATCTAAAGATTATTTTCGTCGATAAAATAATCCGCCCAACACCAGCAGCAGCAATGTCGCCGGTTCAGGAACCACCGAAACCTTCAGATCATCCAACAGTGTCCATGGCGAACCTGAATTTGTGGAAAATAATTCGATCCGCTCCAAGGCAACATCGGGGCTGTCCTTCAAGGAAATTGAATTCGATGTCCATGTTTGCACCGGAGTGCCGCTTTCCCATGTGGCGGGCGTCCATTGTGTAAGGCCAACAGTATAAACATCCTTCGAAAAATCCGCATTGATGACAACATCAAGTCTATTGAGAGAATTGGGGGCAAATACACTACCCGTATCGAAGGCTACACTTCCATCAGCCGCCAGGGCCTGAACAGTGTAGTTACCCGAACTATCACCAACATCGGAAACAATCAGTTCAAAAGGATAAGACAATGTCCCGCCATCTAAAACCTCGACACCACGAAATCCAAAAGTATTGGTGCCGTAAGGAGAAAGATATAGTGTAAACTCAACCTGATACTGATCATTCTCGTCGGTTCCCGTCAGTGTGTAATAATTACTCTTTACGTCCCAAAACGTAACTCCAATACCAGGCAAATCCCCATAAGGATCTTTAAAAGGACTGCTGTCCCCGCTTGCATCCAAGATCACCAGTGAAGTTCCTGTGCTAGCCCAGCCATACTGTCCTGATAAAACACGGGGATAAGGTTGAACGGTGTAGGAATTAAATCCTTCCACATCCAGCAAGGTTATGCTGGCCGTCACACATGGAACCATCATGAACAATACCAGCACCAATAACACAGCAATGTTTCGCATCTGTCGGTCTCCTTATAAAAAACATCAAAAACCACATTCACAAAAGACTTGTCACGAAAAACATATGTTGTTCCATAGGATGTCAAACAAAACATTTACATGATTTAACCCGCCGACTCCCGCCAAACGAATGACATGGGAACCTCCACATTTCTAGAGGGTAAATCCGGATACTCCAACCGACTGAAAATCAAACGGTCAATCTCAACCGCCAAAGCTTTATCATTACGATGAACACTGGCCAGAGGAGGATCAAAATAATCGCAAAGAGACTCATCATTAAACCCACCGACCGCCACCGTCTCCGGAACCTTGATCTTATGAGATTTAAACCATTTCAAAGCCGCCGCCGCAAGATGATCCGTACTCGCAAAAACAACATCCGGCATCGTGGCGGCATTAATCTGCCATCGATCCAAAATCTTTGAAACATCCTGAGGATCGTTCGATAAAACGTCCACAACAGACTCGGGCTTGACCTCGATACCCTGCGTCTGAAACTCCGACAAAAATGCATAGGTCTTGACCATGTTTGTCGACCAGGAATTAAAAACCATCGGCCTGGATCGATCGTTTGAAAGAAATTGATTCACAACCTGCCAATCGACCGGTGCGCCGCAAAGAACCATGGGCCTTCGCCGACCTTTCGAAAGAAAGTACCTGGCCATCTGCCTGATCCCTGCCGTAAGATCATAATAGATATAGTCGGCATCCACTTGATGCGGATAGTGACTCACAACAACACCGGCAGGAAACGCCTTGAGCCGATCGATAACCTCTCCCGGCCGATCGTGCAAAATAATCAAAGCATCGACACGTCGGCGAACAAAATCTTCCAGCGTCTGATCGATAATGACCGGATCGGACAAACTGTCGACAACATATGAAATATATTCCCGCCGCATAGCCCGCAAAGTCAGGTCACGGGTCACGTTCATCGAAGGATGAGGTCCGCACAATGACCACAAAATCCCGATACTATGAGTCTTCCCCCCCTGCAACGCCCGACCCAGAAAACTGGGACGATAACCCATCTTCTGTGCCAGATTCTTGATCTCTTCCCGCTTTTGCGAACTGACGCCCGCCCGACCCCTCAATGCCATCGACACCGCCGTCGGTGTGACGTTGGCCTTTTTCGCTATGTCTTTAATAGAAACCGTCATCGACTACCCATTCTCAAAAGTTAAACACCCAAAGATTAACCTCATTTTCCAAAGTTCGCTCCCACATAAATCTCTATATCTCACAGATAGATTCACGTCAATACTACTCATATTTTCTCACATCATCTTTTCCTAAGGCTTAGGCAGGGGATGAATCCTGCCCAAGTCGTATCGGAATGAAAGACCTTTCTGCTCTTCCAGTAAGGTGGCCTCAACCCACCATCTGCTTCAAGCCTTGAGCCTTTAAGCAACTTGTCGATCACCAAAACCCAATGCCCAAAGCCCTCCTACTCCTCCAACCTCACCAGCATCAAACCGGCAAGAATGAATCCTGCGATCATCGGCAAACCAAAACCGCTGCAAATCGAACTTGAAAAATCATCTTCCGCTGATTCTTCATTCTCTACTGCCGTACCGAAAACCTTCGCATAATCGGCTTCAAAACTCGATCCGCTCGATCCATAATTCGCCGCAAGAATACCCAGATCGCCAACATCGACCTTGCCGTCTTCGTTGAAATCTCCCTGCTGCCAGGTAGCACCCTCGCTCATACCATAGTTCGCCGCGAGAATTCCCAGATCACCAACATCGACCTTGCCGTCTTCGTTCGCATCACCGGGAACACGCGACGCCGATACCTTCGGCCTTGCGCCCATATAACTACCGTCCGAAGCGCCGGCTGTAATCGCCGCCGGACACGTGAGCGCCAGATAACGATACTGCTCGCTCAGCGGATCCGCCGAAGCAAAAATCGGCCCAACCGTCGTCAAACATCCCGTGCCCAGCGAAGCACTCCCGCCTGCAGCGCCGCTCCCATTGTTCCAGAACGCGCTGTACCGAATATTCGGAGATGGCGACATAAAGATCGTCTGATATACACCATAGCGGTCATTGCCCACAAAAAGCGAATCGCGAACGGCCAGCCCCGGCAGCGAATTCTTCAGATATAAACCGTGATTGCCGTTTCCAATAAGAGAGCACTTCTCGATAGTCACGGTCGCATTGTTTCGATTCGTCGACGACATCTGATTCAGCGAGAAAAGAATACCATCGCCCGCGTTGCCTTCGATGATCGTACCCCGCACAACACAATCCACCAGCCTCTGGGTATCATAATTAGGCTCAAAATCGATCCCCGCCTGCGGTGAATGCCCATTGGTATTGCGGATAACGCAATTTTCGACCAACAACCGTTCCGCACTGATCACACTGATCCCCTGGCGGTAATTATTGTCCAGCGTCACATCGCGAATAACGATATCATTGCAGAAATTCTGCTCATTCGCCCAAATACCCATGTAAACGCCATCCCCGCCAGTGTCCTTGATCGTCAATCCGGAGATCGTCACATTCCCACAGCTCCAAAGACCCACACCCATCCGCCATTCGCCATCTTCATACGGAGAACTCAGATAATCATTTTTCCGCATCTTCAATGTCGCACCATAACCGGTCAATTTAAGGTCCTGTTTTGCAACAGCTTTAAATAGACAGTCGGTGCTGCGAAGGAATGCACCCTCTTTCGCACAGACGACCACACCTTCCTCAAAAACAATCTCCTGATTATTCGAATTAAGCATAATCGGACGAACAATCCAGTCGCTCCCCATATCGGGAACAAAAACCGTCTTCGCCCCCGAATCGATAGCCGCCTGCAACGCAAAGGTCGCGTCATCAGATTCAAAACCAAAAGTGGACGCATCGATCCAGTCCGGTGCCAGCTTATGAACACCGATACTCCGCCAATCGTCGTGTTTGGTTAAAAGGGTATTTTCACTCTTCATACCAAAACCCGAGGCATGCTTATCGCAAATCACAACATCAACACCCACGATATCCCCCGCCGAAAGCGGCGAAACAATCGACTCCCCGCCCGTCAAATCCAGATATTCATACGCCTTCACCGCTGCCTCATAAAACAGCCAACCGGTAGGATTACCCTGTCCATCAACTTCCACAACACCCGCCGCCTGAAATCCAATCTGACCGGCCAGTTCACCAGATATCGGATTATCGCCCGCAAAAGTTTTCCAGAGATCATTTGCAGGATTTCCTGTCCGATTCGCCTTTAAACCGACAACATACTGCTGAGCGGTCGATTGAGTGTCTTCATAAGCATAAGGTTCACCACCGGTAGTATGCACATAAATCTCCACACCATCCTGCGTATTCCACTTGTCATACATATCCAGGAAAATGCGATCCGGATCGTTGACCTTCACAGCCACATAAAACTGGTTCGCCGTTCCATCCCACCGAACCGCATACCCCGCTTGGGTAATCGGTGAACTTCCGCTGTAGGTCTTATCCAAAGCGACAAATTCACTCCCACGCCATTCCGAAAGATCGCCATCCACCACAACATCACCCTCGGCGCTCTGAATGGTCGGAGGATTATTAAACGCCGCATACGTCACAGAATTAACATTACTGACCACATATCCATCAACCCAAGCCCGGGCACAAAGCGTCTCACCGAGATTGATCGTTATCGGCGTGGAATACAACGAACTGGCAGGCGACGGAGTACTTCCATCCAGTGTATACCGAATCTGTGAGTCGGGCGTTGCACAACTGATCGCGACTTTTTTGCTTCCCAAAACATATCGGTCATCGGGTGTAAAGACCGGCGTTGCCACTACATTCTCCACAACCTCGCCCGTCACCGTCACATCGTCGATCCAGACGGTATCGGTATGATTATTTGTATTCGTCGTTTCAAT
>JAAZAW010000106.1 GCA_012514125.1 Phycisphaerae bacterium
CTGCATCGCTTACTAAACAACAGGAATCCCTAATGAGCCTGGAAATGGAAGTGGCCTTTTTCGAAGAAACTTTTTAGGATGTTCCCGGTTGAGGAAGACATGGACTCATGATGAAATATAGTCAGGTGGTCTGGATGGGCAAGAATTGTGTCGGATTTTTATATAATTTCAGGAAACAGATCAATGGATGATGATGTCCAACTGATTGTCGCCGGCGGTGGAAGCGCCGGAACCATGGCGGCACTTTCCGCCGCGAGATTCGGTATCCAAACAATACTGATCGAACGCGAATCGCAACTGGGCGGAACATCGACCGTTGCGGGAGTAAATTGTTGGGAGCCTGCCGTAGGCGCCACCGGTTTACCCTATGAATTTTATCAACGGATGCGTGAAATTCCTGAAGCGGTCGGCATCTATTCCCTGGGACGTTACGGCAGCAACTCCCCTATCCCCTTTCCCGGTGCGGAGAATATTCTTGATCCTCGATTTACCTACGCTGATACATTGAGACGTTATGGCCTGAAGGGAATAAGTATTGAGATCGACAAATATCGACAACAGCTTCATGGCGTTATTTTTGAACCCGACGTCTGGCATCGGACGGCAGTGCAAATGCTGAAGGAAACAGGCTGCTGTAGTGTTTGGTTAAACAAGGAAATTAAAGATGTTCGACGAAAGAACGATAAAACCATCGAAGCCGCTTTGAATGATGGCTCTCATGTTGCTGCTCGGCGTTGGATTGATACGACGGGACTTGTTGCCTGCCGACTTGGTGCTCGTTGTTTTTTGGGAAACAATCCCCAAAATCCGTATCTCGAAGGTGAACCGGCAGGGTTGAACGGTGTGACCCGCATTTTCAGGATTTCACCCGTCGATGTTCCTCGGATCGAACCCCTCGCCGATGATATTCCCGAACAGTGCTGGTGGCAAAAAGATTTTCCGGCCATGGTCTGTACCTTGTATCCCAACGGCGACCGTCACTGCAATATGCTGCCGACGTTTGAGGGGAACGAATTTATGGCGATGCCTCCGGAGATCGCCGATCGGGAAGGTCTTCGTCGCGTTGCGAGCTATTGGCATTTTCTTCAAACTCACTATACGGAATTTCAGCATTATCGACTAGCCAAAATCTTTCCGAGGTCCGGCATTCGTGAGACCTTTCAGGTGGAGTGTGAGTACATGCTGAAAACCGAGGATTTACTCCTAGGCTGCCGAAGACAATCGCATTCGGATATTATTGCTCTTGCCGATCATGCCAGGGATACACACGGTCGGGGAAAATCGCATTGCACCGAACTGGCATGGCCGTACGGTATTCCGTATCGATGTCTTTTGCCCAAAGGATGTCCCGATCTGCTCATTGCGGGACGGATCGCCGGGTTTTCCAAAGCGGCGGCCTCGAGTTGTCGCCTTGCAAGGACCATGATGATGCTCGGTGAAGCGGCCGGAATCGCCACGGCACTGGCTGTCGAACATAAGTGTGGTTTTCCGGATGTGGATGTCAGGGCTCTTCGTGACTTGCTTCGTCGTCAACGGGTTACGCTTGAGTCGGACATGGAATCATCATTATAAATACACATTTTTTTCATGAGGTAGAAGCAATGAATTGTAAAGACAAAATTGTCATCATTACCGGTGGGAGTAAAGGGTATGGCTTGGGAATGGCCGAGGTTTTGGCCTCGCATGGCGCGAAAGTTACGATTACGGGCAGACATCTTGAATCCTTGAAAGCCGCGGCGGACAAACTGGGTGTGGGATATGTTCAGGCCGATGTCGGTTCAGGTGACGATTGGGATAAAATCCTGGCCGTGACCGGGAATAAAGTCGATGTGCTTATCAACAATGCCGGGGCGGGGGTGAAAATTGCCCCGGTCGCCCAACAGGATGATATGGACATTATAGAATCGATCCAAACGAATCTGATTGGCGCAATTCTGGGATGTCGGCGAGTTGCAAAAATCATGACGGCACAGAAGTACGGCTTGATCATTAATATATCGAGCGTGTGTGCCCATTACGGCTGGCCGGGCTGGAGCGTGTATACCGCTGCCAAAGCGGGGCTGAATAAATTTTCCCGTGCGTTTTATACCGAAATGCGGCCATACAATGTTCGGGTGACCGTACTTACTCCATCCTGGGGCAATACGGGATTTGCCTCTGCCGCTAAGTTATCTCCAAGTTGTCCGGATGTCGTCGATCACATGATGACTCCCGCGCAGATGGGCGAACTGGTGCTTCAGGTCTGTGAGGCTCCGGAACATCTTGTCTTTCCGGAAATCATGGTTCAGCCTTTGGTTCAGGAGATCGTTCCCTTTTAAATGTCCGGTCTCAGCTTAACACAACCATCTGATGGCAGGAAAACGTGTCGATCGTCAATTCCACTCGGTTGTCCCTGACGACAAATGGAATCTCCCGTCCCTGGGGCTCGAGCATCGCTCGTCGAATGGGGTGGGGAATTTTCAGGCTGACCGTGACGTTCGACAAGGCTGGCAGAGACTCGATGATCTGAATTTCCTTGGGTTTCCGGATTGTCTTTGGTAAGTTGTCAACTGGGCCGCCCACGGTGACGGTTGGACCGTACAATAAATGCAGGATATATCGATTCTCCCTCGGCTGCTGCATCAGGGTCGTTCGGGCGATCGACGGAAGATTGGACCGCAGAGAAATATCGTGGCTTAAAAGCAGATTAATCGCATTGACGATGTACTCCCGGCAGGCCGCAGCACCATAGGCGAAATAATTCATAAAGACCGGATGGGCCAGGTACAGAATATTACCGTGGATCACACCGCTGTCGAAGCCGGAAGGAGTCGGTTTTGCCGGAGTGTGCTGATGGCTGCAATAGTGGGCGAAACTTCGATTGAAGTAGGGATGGTAGATCTCTCCCAGGGACCGGCCGTTTGTCGTCTTGATCTTTCGTGAAGCATAATACATGACCATGGGAGAATTGACATACGCCGGCCTGAGCGATTCACTAGGCAGAACATAATTGGGGGCGAACTCATCTTCCCCGAGGTTATCTGCGCCGATATCCAGAACAAAGCGATCCTGAGAAATATCCAATCCGCTCTCGCCGGTGAGCAGGAGTTTTCCTCCATCGGCGAGGTATTGCTGAAGTTTGGATTTCAGCGATTCCGAAATACGAATTTCATCAGGAAGAATCAAAACCTTGTACTTGGAAAAATCCATTTCGGCGTCGAGGACATCAAAAAGAAAATGACCTTCAAGCAGGATGCGACCAGCGCCGGTATCGGCTTCGTTATGTTGTGGATGACGCCCGGTGACCGCGGCGCTCGAAAGCAATCCAATGTCGGCGATGTTCCTGACATTCCGGCACCAGGATTCTTTGGCTTCAACTTCGGCATAAGCCGTCCCAATGATTTGATAGGTGCTTTCATCCAGACGTCCCAGTGGCGGCAACTGATCTCCGATACTGCATCGAGCACCGTAAGCGAGCATGGCTGAACATTCATACCGAAGAGCGTTCGGATGTTTATATCCGCCGAACTCGCCCCAAGTGGTGTGAAATTTACCCGTCATGCCCAGGTAGTCCAGATCGAGCTGACTGACGTACTTCGCGGAGATCGGAAAGTGATCGTACCCCCAGCCGCCGGTGGGAAGCGATTCAAGTTCCAAATGGCTGTTGTACTGCAGAACATCTCGCCGGCCGCGGGGGATATCGCCGCTGTTGTGGAAGACAGGCATATCCGGACGGTTAATCCTCGCAGCGGCGGTCGTTTTCCGGTAATAGTTCTCCAGAACAATCCCGGCGAGTTTCAGACGATTTTCCTTCACTTGAGGATCAAGTCCCATTTTCTTAAGCGACTCCAGACACCATCGGCAGCAGCAGGGACTCTGGTGAATGATATCGAGAAAAATACCGTCGGCATTCGGAAACAGCGTAACCGCCTCGACAATCTGGTTGCACAGATAATCCAGATAGGGAGTATTAAAACACAGGCGACGATAACCGGGGGCAAAAAAATCGTCCGGCGTCTCAGGATCAAACTGCTTCCATTCCGGATGTTCAGTGCGAACGACATCGTCCAGACCTGCTGAAAGATAAATGGGAACATTGACGTCGATTTCTTTGCAGGCATCAAACTGGGCCCGAAGGAGGTCGAAGGTCAATCCCGGATGTCGTCGACCGACCTTCGTGTCGTGATAACTCCAGCCATGATGTCACTTGGAAAAACAGGTAATCGAATTCACGCGAGCCCGCTGAAGCGTCTGCTGCCAGTGTTTCTTATCGAACTGTGAGCCGATTGCGGCGATATCGGGAGAGGTATGAAAATCCAGATGTACTTGTCGAAAACGAAGCGAAGGCATAGAATTTTTTCTCCAATAAAGGATATAATACGCTTTTGATTTAGTCGTGTCGTAGCATTACAAATATCAAAATTTCGGTCGCTGAGCCTGTCGAAGCGACATGGCGTAAGCAAGCAAAAAGACCCTTCAACTTTCCTCAGGGTCCGAAACTACGATACGTTTAAAACAAAGACATACAAGAAGAAATTCGGCTTTTTTGAAATCTTAATATTCATTCTGTTTGTTTCGTGCGCGAGATTAATTTTGTTGTCCCCCGACTTTCAGGCTCTTTCCCACAAACAGGGGTTATTCTTTTTTTGAGCCGCGAATGTTGAAGGTCCAGTTCGTATACGTTGATAAAAATATTATATTATATTATGAAATAACAATAACCCGCTCAACATGCCATTTCAAGTACTTTCACCGGCTGATTCATCCCATTTGAAGTTTCAAGAAACTATAACCGACTCATTCGATCGAGTAAATATCCACGTGCAAAGCACGTGGCCTTGTAAATTACCCCCCAGAGGGGGGCTTTCAGTCTGCACCCATAGGATGCAGACGGTTGTTCCCGCTTTGAACCTTATTTCCCAAAATTCAACTTCA
>JAAZAW010000107.1 GCA_012514125.1 Phycisphaerae bacterium
ACCAACTTCTTCGGCCTCGTCCGAATCACCAACGCCGTCCTCCCCATCATGCGAAACATCGGCAAAGGACGAATCATCAATATCGCCTCTCTCGCAGGCCGCGTCGGCGTCCCAGGCCATAGCTTCTACTCCGCAACCAAATTCGCCCTCGAAGGCTACACCGAAACCCTCGCCCACGAACTCCACCCCTTCCGCATCAAAGTCTCGCTCATCGAACCGGGCTTCTTCAAAACCAACCTCGCCGCCCACGCCCCGCAAGCCGACAACCCGCTCCCCGCCTACGACCCCGTCCGCGACCAACTCACCGAACACTTCCAAAAAGGCGTCCAAACAGGCCGAAACCCCGCCGACCTCGCCGCACTTGTCTTAAAAATCCTCCGCACCAAAAAACCAAAGCTCCGCTACCCCATAGGCCAAGGCGCCCTCATCATCCCCTTCTTCAAAGCCGTCCTCCCCCAACGCCTCTTCAACCGCGCCGTCCGCCTCTACTTCCACCTCCCATAAAAAAACTTACCGCGCATAAAAAAAAGACGCCCGCCAAAAAACGTCTTTTAATAAAATCCGCCCCCATCATAGCCCCGCTGCCGTTTCACCATCCCACCTTATTTCTTCCCATCTTTCCGAACCTTCCCATGTAAATAATCCGCCACCCCTTCCGCCAGAGCCGCTCGCGATATCTCCCTCTTGACATCTTTCCCATCCTCCAATTTCTCAATCGCCCCAATCATCGTCCGCAGCGTCCGCCTGCTGCGCCGCCATCCCACCATCATCATTCCCATCATCACCACTCCCATCAAAATCCCACCTCCGCCCGACAGCGCCACCGTCGGCGACACATTCATCACATCCCCGCCGCCGCATATCCGAGTCTCATTCGCATTTCGGCTTTCTTGTTTACTTGCCGCCAATTCCGCCGTCGCCATCGTCCTCACCGGACTCAAGCACCCGCCCACCAAAACCATTCCCATCATAAAGCACGTTATCCATTTCATAGTTCATCCTTTCCTCATCTTCGTAGGGTGGGCTGTGCCCACCATCCTGATTCGCTCTTTTGTAGGGTGCGTCTCGACGCACCATCTTTTCTTCCAACTTCCCCAACTTCCCCAACTTTTTTCAACTTCTTAACCCCCAACTATTCTTCTTTAGTCACATCTTTCATCCGAAATTCCAGTTCTCCTTGCGCCACGCTTCCCGGGCTGCCGAAATAAATTCCTTCCTTAATCCCTGCCTCCATGCCGCCGTTAAGGTGTACGCGCAATTTCCCTGCCACTTTATCTTCTTTCGCCAGTTCCAGAATCTCGCGCACTGTCGCCATGGTCTCATCCGACCGATTCGAACAGCCTGCGAACATCAAACAAATTCCAATCAGAATAATCATCTTTTTCATCATTCATTCCTTTCAAATTAATCAAATTAAGTGAATTACAGTTTCTTTTTCATGCCTGCGTCGATCTGCAAATCTCCATTCATCGTCATCGCTGAACCCCCCACGTAAAAACCTTCCAATTCCTCATCATTCTTCATCATCTTCCTGACAACAGGTTTCCAGATAAATCCGGTCCACATCCGCGTCGATGCCAATCACATGCACCAGAAAATCCCCACCGCCCAAGTAGCTCAAAAAATATTTTTCCGTTTCGCCAAGCCGTTGCCGCAAAATCTCACGTTCGCGTTTCACAGGCTGTCGTTTCCTTTCTTCTTCTATCATTTCTCTGATCATCACATAACCCTTTCATTTGATCTCGATACAACATCCAAACGTCATCATTCTCACAAAGCCGGAACCGACTCACACAAATCCCCGCGAAAACCTGTCGCGTCTCAACCCCATCCCCCGAAGCCCGTAGCCCGAAGCCCGTAGCCTACTCCCCATCCAACGCCTTTTCCAATCGCCGGTCGATATGGTGTGTGAATTGTTCCAGGTTTTCGAGTTTAATCTTCACCGCGGCGATTTCGCCTTTGAGGCGATCTTCCAGTGCCGACAACTTCGCCGAAAAAACATCCTCACCCACCGGCATGCGCCCATCGAGATGAATCTTGCGATCCACCGTATGATGAAACATCCATCCCGCCATGCCGGCCAGTGCCGCACAAACCAACGACGTCAACGCATAATCCATATCCATAATGTTCTCCTGTAGGGGTTGAATTTAAGAAAATCACCCTGCCTTTTGTCATTCCCGCAAAGATGGGAATCCAAACTTGGTGTGTTTTGTTTGGCTTGTTACCAAGTGTCATTCCCACGCAGGCGGGAATCCATCTTCCATTGTGTTTTAAATGATTGGATCCGTCGCCTGCCGATTTCCGCAGGTTTGGCCAAATCGGCTTAGAAAAAGATCGGTTCGGTATCTGCCTGAAAAGTCACAACGACCTGATCGGACCACCGCGCGGTATATGGGCCGGTGTGTTTCGGACGCTTCACCGAAAGCAATTTGCAATAGCCGTAATCCACTATAAGCGTATCGTCCGATTGCCCCACATAAAGCTGTCGCCGAACACCGTCAGCCAGACTCATCAGATCGAAAATCCAGCGTTCAAAATCCCACTGTCCCGCGCATTTCTTGCGAAGCTGAAATTGCGGATAAAGCGCCAGCGACAACGGCGTGTCGTCGAGTTTGACGATCGTCTCAGCCTCGCCGGAACCACTTTTCGTGCCGACGGTGCTTTTCCAATAGCTCGATGGAACGATCAACTCATCGCCAAGCACCGCACCGCCATAGCTGAGAGAGTACCAGACCATAAAATCCTCCAAATCAATTTCAAGGATGTCGAAATTCCGTCGCATCGAATTGCGATGAACTTCACATTTTTTTCACAGGCAACGCTCACACGTTAAATGCCACTTTTTATTGTCCAACACTTTTTCAATAAACATCGCATTTCTTGTTGTGCGATGAATATGAATGAATTGTGAAAATGTTATTTTCTTGTGCAATGAACCTATGGTAGAACGCTGTTTTACTTCTTGTCATTCCCGCGCAGGCGGGAATCCAGAAACGGCTCAGGTCGCTGAATAAAAATTCTTTTTCATTATCAGCCGTCGGATGCAGCCTCTGGATTCCCGCTTGCGCGGGAATGACAGAATAAGGAGAGCCATCTGTGCAATTTCCCTTCGATCAAAAATCGGACATCATAATCCGGTCAAAAAACTACGCCCCATCAAGAATCGGATAACTAAGGAGAGCAAAAGAAGCAATCGCCCGGCTTAACAAACAAATATCGAAAATACCGTCAAAACAAAACGAGTCAATCAGGGCACACGACAAAGGAGAACATTTCATGTAAAACACAACCGCTCAAGAATCGGACGTCTACATTTGGTTAAAGCAAACTACGGCAAACAAAAAAACGACAGATTAAGGAGAGCTATTTAAACAAGGCGGACTGGTCAAAATCGGTGTTCAAATCTGGGTAAAACAAACTCCGTTTGACAGGGATTCGGCAGACTAAGGAGAACAAGCAGAGCCAATTGCACATGATTAAAAATAGATGTCCAAATACGGTTTAATACGCTTTTGATTTAGTTGTGTCGTGTTTTCAGACTCTGAGGAAAGTCGAAGGGTTCTTGGTTTGCTTATACCATGTCGCTTCGACAGGCTCAGCGACCGAAATTTTGATATTTGTAATGCTACGACACGTTTAAATCAAATGCGTATAAAACAAAACAAGTCAATCAGGGCACGCGACAAAGGAGAGTGTTACATGTAAAACGCCACCGCTCGGGAATCCGATGTTTAAATCGGGTAAAACAAACTACGTTCAATCAAGAAACGGCGGACAAAGGAGAACAAGCAAAGTCAATCGCACACGATCAAAAATAGATGTTCGAATACGGTTTAAAACAAAACGAGTCTAATACTAATTCCATTTACTTCGTGCGCGGGGGCTAATGTCACGATATCCCGATTTCGAAGCTCATACTGCCTGAAATAGTTTATTGACATTAAAGTACCGCGCATTCAATAAGTCAATTCCGTAT
>JAAZAW010000397.1 GCA_012514125.1 Phycisphaerae bacterium
CCCAACTTCCGCAGTTAGGTGAAAATTAAAAATATTTTCGCTGATTTTCACATAGGTCACCCGTGATCATTTGCAGAAAATGCAGTTTTCTCATCGTTCTGTTTTCTGAAAGTCGATGTAGTGAAGACCTTCCCCCTTGTCAGCTGTTTTTCGCAACTTACAATAACAGCATGTACTTGAGACGTTGTTATCGTCGGAAGAACGACAAACGTCATGCGTACTGGGCTCTCGTGGAGTCGGTGCGGACGGCTCGCGGGCCACGTCAGCGGGTCGTGGCGTATCTGGGGACAACGGAATCCAACCCTGGGAGCAACGTTTCACCCAATCCAATTTTTGAGCCAATGGAACCGGAGTGGCTGAAGGTGGATGTGGCAAACTTCCGTGTGGAACGGGTGCGGCAGTTTGGTCAGCCGTGGCTGGGAATGGAACTCGTTCGGCAGTTGCATTTGACGGAGTTTCTGGAAGAGGCTTTACCTCAGGGACGGGAAGACGTGCCGTGGTCGCTGACGATTCTTGTTCTGGTATTGCTGCGATGGTACGATCCGTCAAGCGAACTGCGGATGGCGGAACATCTCTACGAGCAAAGTGCCCTGCCCGATCTCCTGGGCATTCCGGCCGAAAAGATCAACGACGATCGGCTGTATCGTGCGTTTGATCGGCTCCTGCCGCACAAGCAGGCGTTGGAGGTTCATCTCAAAAATCGGCTCGGAACGCTCTTCGGTATTGAATATGATCTCTTGCTTTACGACGTGACGAGCACGTATTTCGAAGGACAGGCCAAGGGCAATCCGCAGGCCCGACGCGGCTATTTGCGGGATCATCGCAGCGACTGCAACCCAGTGTGTATTGGTCTGGTTGTGAGTCGCGACGGTCTGCCGTTGGGTTATGAAATTTTCGAAGGCAATCGGCACGATTCGACAACGGTGCAGGAAATCGTGACAACGATGGAATCGCGTTATGGCCGGGCCGATCGCATCTGGGTGATGGATCGCGGGATGATCTCGCAGGAGAATGTGGCGTTCCTTCAGCAGGAACATCGACGCTATATCCTTGGCACGCCTAAAGCGAGCTTAAAAAATTACGAACAGGAGTTACTCGGTGAAGACTGGGCTCTCATTCGAGATGGACTGGAAGTGAAACGCTGCAAGTCACCGACGCAGGACGAAGTTTTTATCCTTTGCCGCAGCCGGGATCGAAAGGAAAAAGAAAAAGCGATGCATGCGCGTTTCGAAACACGAATCGAAGAAGGGCTCACAGCGATTGTGGCTTCCTGTGAACGACAATCGCAGGACCCGATCCGCATCGCCGGACGGGTGGGACGTCTGATGGGACAAAACTCTCGTGCGGCGGGTCTCTTTAACGTGGAGATTCTGCAAGCGAATGGCCGCACGAAAATTGTCTGGTCGAAGAAAGAGGATTGGCGAAATTGGGCGAATCTTTCGGAAGGTTGCTACATGCTTCGCAGCAATATTACGGACTGGAAACCGGAAGACTTGTGGCAGGCGTATGTTCAACTGACCGAAGCGGAAAATGCCTTTCGCATCCACAAGAGCGATCTGGTACTTCGTCCGATATGGCATCAGAAGAAGCAGCGGGTGCAGGCTCATATTCTGGTGTGCTTTCTGGCGTATGTTTTGTGGAAAACGCTGGGTCAACTCTGCCGTCGTGCGGGGCTCGGTGATGAGCCGCGAAAAGTGCTGACGGAGTTGGAAGGGATACGGACGGTGGATGTGGTTTTTCCGACGCAAAGTGGCGTGGCGGTCCGTAAGCGTCGGGTGACGTGTCCGACGGAGCATCAGGCGATTTTACTGCATCGCCTGGGTTTTCAGCTGCCGTCGCATTTGAAAATTCAAGAAATGTAGTGAAGACTTTTTGAAAAAAAACGCCCTGGCGATATCAGAAACAAGGATTTTGCCTCGCAACTGCGGAAGTTGGGTTAACTACGTGGGTCTTGTAACAGGGTTTTCTCCCCATCTGTAGTACTAACGATGTAAAAGATGAATTGAAACGTCATGACCCGGGTTAAATTATATTAATAAACACCCCCCTATTCGCTTCGACAAA
>JAAZAW010000108.1 GCA_012514125.1 Phycisphaerae bacterium
AACGGATTTTCAGCCGGGCGGGTTTGGTAGCATGGCCGAAGCTGTTTCAGAACTGCCGAAGCAGTAGAGAGACAGAGCTTGCCCGGCAATTCCCGCTTCACGTGGTTACAAGCTGGCTAGGGAATACGCCCAAGGTGGCGCAGGACCATTATCTTCAAACGACCGATTCAGACTTCCAGAAGGCTTTGGAAAGTCCGTGCAGCGCGCTGCAAAAAGCGGTGCAGTACACGCAGGAAATGGATAGTACAGAAAAGGAAGCGGAAATTGAAGAATGTCGTAAGTCTATGGAAAACGAAGGTATACGAAGCAAAGCCCCCGTATACGAAAATGATGAAAAAACTACTAATGGGCGCGGATGGATTCGAACCATCGAAGACTTGCGTCAATGGGTTTACAGCCCATCCCCTTTGGCCACTCGGGCACACGCCCATCCATGTGCGATTGCATCGTCACATCGATAGGACCTCTATGATATCGGAAAAGTTTTAATTGGCAAGCTTTATGCCGACTTTTTTGCGTATTTTTTTGTTTGATTCATCTATAAACTGCCCTTAAACTCAATACTATGTCTTGAATGGCAGGGGGGGAATGATCATGGCGAACATAAAAGCCGGCAGTCATCTGGCAGAAAAAGTTTTTCGATTTTTACGTCGGGATTTCAATCCGCATTTCTGGGAACTGGAGGGGACATTTCCGTCCAATCGCGTTTGGAAGTCTCTCGCGGAGCTGGGTACGGAACTCTGGTTCGATTCCGGCGATCTCGAACATATCGAAGTCTATTGGACCCAGGAATTTTGTGCTCTGACGACCAACAACACCCTTCTCAACAAAGAAGTCAAAAAAGGTCTTTATGATGATTTTATCGTCGAAGCGGATAAATTGCTCTCAGAGTTTCCCGATCTTTCTGAGCGGGAACGCCGATTGGAACTTGCCTTCATGCTCAATGCCCGCCATGGGCTAAAGCTGGTGGAAAAATACGACGCCTACGTCAGTGTGGAAGAACATACCGACCTGGCCGACGATTTGGACGCCGCCGTCGAATATGCCCGCCGATATCACGAAATCTGTCCCGAACGTTTCATCGTAAAAGTGCCTTTCACACCCGCCGGCATCCTGGCTACAAGAAGACTTTCTGCCGAAGGAATTCCGATCAATCACACTCTGGGTTTTTCTGCCCGCCAGAATTATCTTGTCGCCCGTATAGGCCAGCCTGAATATGTCAACGTCTTTATGGGCAGGCTCAACAGTTTCGTCCGCGATAATCATCTCGGCGACGGCGATTTGGTGGGCGAAAGAACCACCCTGGCTTCACAAGCCATGATTCGTCAGGTACGAAAAACCTACGATTTACCCTGCCGGCAGATCGGCGCAAGCTTTCGCACCGCCCAGCAGGTACGAAATCTTTCCGGTATCGATGTCATGACCATTCCTCTGCAGGTGGCGGGTGATTTTTTGAACCTTCAGCTCGCACCGGCGCAGATTACCAGTAAATTGCACATGGAATATGAGCCGAAATTCAATCCCGATGTCGACCCCGCCGCCGTCAGGTTCGACACGCTCTGGAAAATTGAACCTTCGCTGGTCAACGGCGTGGAAATGCTCTTATTAGAAAATCTCGATCAATATATCCCAGACGATTTATTGGACTTTTTTGCCGATCACGATCTGGGCGATATCCTGGTGCGATGGAGCGAGGAAGAGCGATCCATCAGCAAGGCTGAAGGGAAAATACCCATCCTGGCGAACTGGCAGGACGCCCTGGCTCAAAAGCGAATCGGGCTTGACAGTTTGATGAATCTGGCAGGTTTGAACAGTTTTGCCGCCGATCAAAGTGAAATGGACCAGCACGTTCTGGAAGTCCTCGAAAACGCCAAAGTCGCATGAAAATGTGGTTCCGGAGCGTCATCTTTCGTAATTGTGCGTCTTGGGTTTAATCCTGTCGTCGTTTCGTATCCCATCGAGCTTGTTTTTTGACTTTTTTTTGATTCACAACCAGAAGGGCGGTAAGATAGATCATATTAATGTCCAACGCAGCAGTGGTCCGATAATAAATGATAACCCAAGCTGTGATTAAAGCGGGATTATGGAAAATATGGTCTATTCGCGAATAATTTTAATAATTTCAATAATGACAGCTTCGGCTGTTCTCGCTCAGAAATCGTCTTCCGTTACGACAATGCCGGCGGAACCTGTGGAACCGATAGCGATTTCGACCGTTCCTCCTGATGCCGATATTCCGACCGTCAATTCCCGGCTTCTTAAAATTAATTACGATGTCTCCGATGAGCTGAAAAAAAAACACGCTCCGGGGCGATTGTGGTATCGTCTGAACGAGGGTTCCTGGCAGCGGGGTGGTCAAATTGACGCGGGCGATCCGATCGAATTTTCCGCAGGCGAACAGGGCGTTTATGAGTTCGCCATCGATTTTTCCGTCGTGACCAACCCTTCCGTCTCTCAGCCGGCGAGTTCCGCCGCGAGAATCAAATGCTTTGTCGATTATAGCAAGCCGCTGCTTCAACTCATCGACGTCGGTTATGGCGGGGGCAAGGTGCTCGTCCGCTGGAAGGCGTTCGACGCCCATTTCCCGGATCGTCCCATCGAACTTTATCTGGTCAGACCCTCAGGCGCAAGGTTGCTTGGAAAATTCGCCAACAGTGGGGCGGCGGTCGTATCGGTCGATCCGTCGGAGTTACCCGCCCAGGTTAAAATCATCGCAACCGACCGCGCAGGCAACAGCATGATCGAATTATCGCGCACGGTGCCGGCCGTCGGCGAAGAAAAAACCACATCCAAACCTGCCGCTCCGACAACCGCTCCAGCCATCACGACTCGTTCCGTGGTTCAGGAGCCGCCTGTGATTATACCCAAGCCCCATCGGAACATCCGCGACGGAGATCGAAAAGCGGCGTTACACGAATATAAACTCGCTTCAGAATATCGATATCGAGGCCAGCAAGACCTGGCGATCCTTCACTTTAAACGCGCCATCGAACTCGACGCTGAATTTGTCGATCCTTATATCGAAATAGGGTCTGTACTCATGACCATGCAGCGGTATAATGATGCGACAGGTTTTTATCTCCAGTCGCTGGGTTTGAATCCGCGAAGTGTTCGAGCCTGGCAGGGACTGGCCAAAGCCAAACTGCGGACGTATCAATATCAACAGGCGAAATACTGTCTTGAAAAGGTCGTTGAACTGGACAAGGGAAATGTCGAAGGTTGGCTTGGCCTGGGCGATGCGAACTGGACCCTTGGCGAAAAAAATGAAGCAAAACTCGCCTGGGAACAAGCCGGTGAATTGATTAAAAAAGACAATTTGGAAAACATGGTTCCGCTGCTCGATTCGAGATTGAATCTGATTCGGGACCTGACGGATAAAAAGTAATGGCAGGCAAACAAGCGACAAATTATCCTGTTTATGTGGTTGGCGGCAAGGATGTTCACCGCAAAACCCGGACTCTCCAGAAAATTCGCGCCGACCTCCTCGGCGACGATCAGGGACTTGGTGAAATTCGCTTTGACGGAAAAACGGTCGATTTGCCTGCGGTGCTCGATGAACTGCGAACGCCGGCGTTTCTGGCAGATCGAAAAGTCGTCGTGGTGGACGATGCCGATAAGTTTATAACCGATTATCGTGAAGAACTTGAAAATTATCTTAATCATCTCAATCCCAACGGTGTGCTGGTGCTCATCTGCGATTCATGGCGGAAGGGGACCAAACTTGATAAACTTATCAACAAAATAGGCAAGGTTTTTGTCGCCGAGATAATGACGGCGGAAAACCTCATTCCCTGGCTGACTGAGCAGGCATCGGCGATGGGCAAGGAGCTTTCCCGCGGATGCGCCAATGAATTGATCCGCGTCTTGGGCGCCGAATCGGGCAGATTGATTAATGAATTGGAAAAATTGGCGATGTTCGTCGGAGATCGCAAAAATATCAACGCGCCGGACATCGAAGAACTCTGCGGCTCGACAGCGGAAGAAAGCATTTTTCAAATCACCGATTTTATGGCGGAAGGCAACTCGAAAGAAGCGTTACATATTTTTAAACGTGTGCTTGAAATGGACAAATCCGCAGAATTTACGATGGTCGGAGCGATGGGCTATTCGCTAAGACGCTTGCTCAAGGCCCGTTCGCTCATCGATAGCGGTATCTCCGAGCGAGAAGCGCTGTCAGCCTGTAAGGTGTACCCGAAAATCGCCCGGCGATTCAGCGAACAGTTAAAACGCCTTAGCGCCAAACGCCTGCGATCCTGGATTCATCGACTTGCGGAGATCGACCAGGCCAACAAGACCGGTTTGGGGCAGGCGAGATTAAACCTGGAAAAATTCATTTTATGTGCGAGTTCCACCCTTGAAAAATAAACGATTCAATTGGATGAAAATTGTTGCGGCTCAATTAGCCGTGTGTCTGCTGACCGGTTGTGCGGATACCGGCGGCTGGTTCACTGCTTCGACAAAAAATCAGCAGGAATTTCCGCCCATTTCGTCATCGACGGCGAAAACGTCTCCCGACGAACCGTCTGTCGCCCCGACGCAACCGCCGCCTGCGACGCCTGAGGTTGCGGATTCATCCAAAACGTCCGAAAATTCCACTCCCGAAACCGAATTGACTCAACGGGTCAACGATCAGGTCGAACGGCTCAAAAAAGCTTACGAACAATCTCAGCAGACTAAAAAAACCGACGTCACAATTACCTCGGTGACACCGGTGAACGATTCCGACAGTCTCGCCGCCAAACTTTCGCAAACACCAACACCCAAACCAACTCCCGATAAGACCAAGCCGATCATCACACCGATCAAAAAACCCCAGGACACACCAAAACCACAGGCTCCTGCGAACACTGACACAAAAAACGTCAAAATCCTGAACATCGAATCGGTCGATCCGCCCCAACCCGCTTCCGAAAAAACACCGGCGTCAACCGTTGTGATTGCTGATAAACCGCTGATTTCACCCCCCGTGGATGTGCCCGCTTCGGATTCCGAGGCCCGACCGGCGAATCAGTCCATCAAACTTGAAATCCCCAATCTCGACGATCCTGCTGTAGCGATGGATCAACTGCTTGGCAAACTGGAGAAAAAGCTTCAGGAACGCCCCGACGATACCGCCACCCAGGTAAAATTACGATTGATCTACGCGGTCCTGGGACAATGGCATCAGGCCTTGAAGGACAACGGCGGAAAAGATACCACCGACGGTCAACTCGCCCGCGATCTGGTCGCGCTGATCAAGGTTTTCGATAATCCCGACCTCGTCCCCGCTCAGCAGGCCAACGAAGCTTTGAATCTGCTCGATCGTCTTCAGGATTTGCTCCGCAAACAAGCCGACCTCAAGGTTTCCAATATGCAGCTTTGTCGAGAGGTCGTCAGTTTCGGCTCGTATAAAACGATGCCCCCCGAATATTTCGTCGCCGGTAAGTCACTGCCCGTGATTGTCTATCTGGAACTCGATAACTTCACCAGCAAAAAACTCGGCCAAGACAATCATCAGACTCTCCTTTCCCTCACGATGGAAATTGTCACCGAATCGGGAAAAGTTTGCTGGCGACAGCACGACGATAAGATCGAGGATACCGCCAATAAGCAACGGCGGGATTTTTACATCGCAAGATTAATCCACCTGCCGCCGGCCTTGCCCGCGGGCAAACTAGGCCTGAAGGTCACCGTCGAAGACCTCAACGGCAACAAAGTCGCCCAGCGAAGTCTGCCCTTTGTATTACGCTCCGAAAGATAGGTCCCGCTTCGTCTATGAAGATTTCGACGTGCTGCCGCCGCTATTGGACGACTTCCCGCTGTCGCGATAATCGGTGCAATAAAAACCTGATCCCTTGAAAATCAATCCGCCGCCGGCACCGATCAGGCGTCTTACCTGTTTCTTATTGCATGCCGGACAAACCTGAATCGGTTCCGCCTTGATCGACTCAAAAGCTTCAAATCGATGACCGCAGGCCTCACATACATAATCATACGTAGGCATTTTCAACTACTCCTTCTTGCTCTATACTCGCTCGGTACTATTGCTCCGAGGTTGTGTCCTGAGTTTCAGTTTTGGGAATCGGCTTGGCGACGACGGCCTTTGTCGCCCGAATCGTCTTGCCGTTTTGCGTGTAGCCTTGATTCATGACATGGACGATGGTATTTTCCTCAACGTCGTTCGTCGGCATTTCCATGATCGCTTCATGATACAGCGGATCGAATTTCTTACCCTCCGCTTCGATACGTTCGATGCCCGCCTGCTTCAACTGTCCCAAAAGATTCTGGCGGATCATATCGATACCCTTGTAAAGCGGGTCCTGGGTCCCAAGCCCATGTTCCTCCGCTGCCTTGAGGGCGCGATCCAGATCGTCGAGCATCGTGAACACAAACCGCTCGATCACCGAAAGCTCCGCGTATTGAATCGCTTCCTGACGATCTCGGGCGGCTTTCTTCTGGTAATTCTGAAGATCGGCCACAGATCGTTGAAGACGAGAAAAAAGCTGCTCTTTTTCTTCTTCAAGCTGTTTGCAGCGGGCGGCAAGATCGTCTTCTGCCACCTGCGACTCTGCCTGAACCTCGCAGGATTCCACCGGGGTTTGCTCTTGTTCGTTCACAATTTGTTCTTCGTTGTTCAATTTCTCGTTCATGTCATTTTCATGTTTTTTAGGTTTGTGGTTACTCGATTTCATCATCAGGCCCCCTTAACTTTTGGAATTTGTCTGAGCACTGAAATACTGCTTGATCTTGTCCCAGAAACCACACGTGCTCGGCATCACATCCTTGTTGTTTTTTTCGGTTTCAGCGAACTGCTCAAGAAGCTTTCGTTGCTGATCGGAAAGTTTCTTCGGAATTTCCACCTGCGTCCGAACAATCAAATCGCCATGTTTCTTCGACCGTAAATCCGGAAGTCCCATATTCTTAAGTCGAATAAAATCGCCGGGCTGCGTGCCGTTCGGAATGTCCAGCGAAACTTTCTTCTTGCCCAGCGTCGGAACTTCAATCGTGCATCCCATCGCCGCCTGGGTGAAACTGATCGGCAGATCCATCACCAGATCGTTGCCGTGACGTATCAAAAAGGGATGAGGCTTGACACGCACCAGACAATGCAAGTCGCCTCGATGACCCTTGGCGCCCGGCTCCCCTTCGCCTCGCACCCGCAACACCTGTCCATCCTGCATCCCTGCCGGAATGTTTACCGTCAGGTGACGTTTTTTCGACACCCTGCCTCTGCTTTTGCATTCCTTGCAGGGCGTCGAAATAATCTTGCCCGTCCCGCGGCATTTCGGACACGCCGTCACGACCCGACTGACAAAAAATCCAAATCCGCTCGTCTGCTCCACCTGACCGTAACCGCCGCACGTCGCGCATCGATCCGTCTTCGTGCCAGGCTCCACGCCCGAACCGTTACACCGATCGCAGATTTCTTCGCGACTGAAAATAAGTTCCTTCTCAACGCCCGTCGCGACTTCTTCCAGGGTCACTTCGATTTCTGTCTGAAGGTCTTGCCCGTAATCTTCCTGATAACGTCCGTTGGACCTGCCGCCGAACATATCGCCCAGACCGAACATATCGAAAATTTCACGCAGATCCATATGATGAAAATCATGAACTCCCTCGCCATGATTCCGCATCCCTTCGTGGCCGTACTGGTCGTACATCTGGCGCTTCCGCTCGTCGGAAAGAACCTCATACGCCTCAGCCGCTTCCTTGAACTTTTCTTCAGAAGCTTTTTTATTTTCCTTGTTGCGGTCAGGATGGTGTTTCAACGCCGCTTCTCGCCAGGCTTTTTTGATCTGCTCCGGCGAAGCTTCCCTTGAAATACCCAACACCTCATAATAATCTCGTTTGCTCGACACAGGCATAATTTCACAACTAAAATAATATTAAATGATCGATAAAACCAAATTTTCTCGTAGGGTGGGTTTTCCGAAACCCACCATTTCGTTCAAATATGAACCAAACGGTGGACTTAAAAAAATCCACCCCGCAGCTTCAATCCAAAACCCAAAGCTCAAAGCCCATTAAAACTACAGGGGCGGTGATAAAATCGTTACAGATCGTATCAAACCGCCCCATATGTTGTTATTATAGTCTTAGCTGACGCTTCCGACAACCGGCTTTTTGTTTTCTTTGAGTTCGGTAATCGTCACGTTGGTCGTCAGGAGCAATCCGGCGATGGATGCCGCGTTCTGCAACGCAGTCCGCGAAACCTTGGCCGGATCGATGATGCCCGCCTTGACCATATCGACAAATTCACCGGCCGCTGCGTTATAGCCCCAGCGTTCCTTCTGTTCCTTGATCTCTTCAACGATCACGGAACTGTCGATACCGGAATTTTCCGCGATCTGGCGTGCGGGTGCTTCAAGGGCCTTGGCCACGATCTCACAACCAATCTTCTCGTCGTCGATGAGAGTGTCCTTAAGCTTCGAAACCGCCTGTGCCGCACGAACAAACACCACACCGCCGCCGGGAACAATCCCTTCTTCAACCGCCGCGCGGGTCGCGTGAACCGCGTCGTCCACCAGGTCCTTGCGTTCCTTCATCTCGGTTTCCGTCGCCGCGCCCACTTCGATTACCGCCACGCCGCCGGTCAGTTTCGCCAGGCGTTCCTGGAGCTTCTCGCGGTCGTAATCGCTGGTCGTCTTGTCGATCTGGAAACGAATCTGCTCGGCACGGGCGCTAATGTCGGCTTTCTTGCCGGCCCCTTCGACAATCGTCGTGTTATCCTTGTCGATCGTCACCCGACGGGCACGTCCCAGTTGCGAAAGCTCAACACTTTCAAGCTTGACGCCCAGGTCTTCGCTGATCATCTCACCGCCGGTAAGAACCGCGATATCGCCGAGCATGGCTTTACGACGATCACCGAATCCCGGTGCCTTAATCGCACAAACATTCAAAATCCCTCTAAGCTTGTTCACCACCAGCGTCGCCAAAGCTTCGCCTTCGATGTCTTCCGCGATAATCAGCAGAGGTTTGGAAACTTGAACCACTTTCTCGAGAACCGGAACCATGTCCCGAATGTTCGAAATCTTCTTTTCATAGATCAGGATATACGGGTCTTCCAATTCCGCCGTCAGAGTGTTCGGGTTGGTCATGAAGTAAGGCGAAATATACCCGCGATCGAACTGCATACCTTCGACCACCTTCAGTTCGGTGTTAATCGATTTGCCTTCTTCGACACTCACCACACCCTCGGTGCCCACGCGATTCAACGCGTCGGCAATCAGGTTTCCGATCGTCGCGTCGTTATTCGCCGAAATCGTCGCAACCTGCGCGATGGCGTTGTCCTTGCCTTTGACCTTGATCGCCTGACTCTTGATCGACTCGACCGCCGCAGCCACCGCTTTGTCGATGCCACGCTTGATGCTCATCGGGTCCGATCCCGCCACCACCATCCTCAGACCTTCGCCGTAGATCGCCTCGGCGAGCACCGTTGCCGTCGTCGTACCATCGCCCGCGATGTCCGAAGTCTTCGATGCCGCTTCGTTCACCATCTTCGCACCCATGTTCTCAAACGGATCCGGAAGCTCGATTTCCTTGCTCACCGATACCCCGTCTTTGGTAATGCGCGGAGAACCGAAGCTCTTTTGCAGAATTACGTTTCGCCCCGTGGGGCCCATTGTCACCTTAACGGCTGACGCCAGTTTGCTGATGCCGCGAGCAATTGCGGTATGCGCTTCCTGGTCAAACTTTATTTGCTTGGCCATGGTTAACTCCTTTACTCAATAATGCCTAAAACGTCATTTTCGCGGATGATCACATACTTCTCACCGTCAACTTCGACTTCCGTGCCCGCGTATTTACCATAAAAAACCTCGTCCCCTTTTTTGACTTCCATCTTGCCCCGCTTGCCGTCGTTGAGCATCTTGCCCGGACCCGCGGCAATCACCTTGCCACGCTGAGGTTTCTCTTTCGCCGTATCCGGCAACACAATGCCGCCCGCAGTCTTTTCTTCCGCCGCGTTCTGCTTCACCAGAATCCGATCATCCAAAGGTCGAATTTTCACTGACATGTAAATATCCTCCATCATTCTTGAATGTTTATCTTAAAACTTCTTCGTTCAGCGTTGAATATTGAACGTTGAATGTCTCGACGTTCAGTTTCCTAATATTCCATATCTTCCGGCATCTCGCCTTCACCCTCGCCGTCTTCTTTCTTCGGCTTTTCGGTAATCAAACAATCCGTCGTCAGCAGCAATCCCGCCACCGACACCGCGTTCAGAAGAGCCGTCCGGGTAACCTTCACCGGATCGATCACTCCGCTGTCGATAAGGTTCTCATACTTGCCGGTCAATGCGTTGAAACCAAAGCCTAACGCCTTTTCCTTGCAAATGTTTCGCAGAACCACACCACCGTCGAAACCTGCGTTCGAAGCAATGGTCCTTAACGGAACCGTCACAGCCTTACGCACGATATCCGACCCCATCGCCGCGTCACCGTCAAGCTTGACATTATCCAGAGCCTTCGCCGCCCGAACCAACGCCACACCGCCGCCCGGCAAGATGCCTTCTTCAATCGCTGCACGCGTCGCATGCAACGCATCTTCGATCCGAGCCTTGATTTCCTTCATCTCCGCTTCGGTCGCCGCGCCAACGTTCACCTGGGCTATCCCGCCCGCAAGCTTGGCCATCCGCTCCTGAAGCTTCTCGCGATCATAATCACTGGTCGTCGCTTCGATCTCACGCTTGATCTGCTCAATACGCCCGCGAATCGCCTGACTCGAACCGGCGCCTTCGACAATCGTCGTATTATCATTATCAATAACAACCTTCTTCGCCGTTCCCAGTTCCTTAACGGTCACCGCGTCAAGTTCGACACCCAGGTCCTTGAAGATCGGCTTGGCATCCGTCAAAATTGCAATGTCTTCAAGCATCGCTTTACGACGATCACCATATCCCGGAGCCTTGACCGCACAACAATTCACGATACCCCGAAGTTTGTTCACCACCAGCGTCGCCAAAGCGTCGCCTTCGATGTCTTCCGCAATAATCAATAAAGGCCGTTTCGCCTGAACCACCTTCTCCAGAATCGGAACCAGCTTCTGAATATTGGAAATCTTGTCTTCGTAAATCAGAATAAACGGCTTTTCCAGCACCACTTCCATCGTCTCCTGGTCCGTCACAAAGTGGGGGGAAAGATACCCGCGGTCAAACTGCATCCCCTCGACCACGTCCACCGTCGTTTCCAGACCCTTGCCTTCTTCCACCGTAATAACACCCTCACGGCCAACCTTCTTCATCGCCTCCGCCAGGTGCTTGCCGATTACCGGATCATTATTAGCGGCTATCGCGGCAATCTGTTCAATTTCCGCGTCGCTCTTGATCGGCTTGGCGATTCGTTTAAGCTCTTCGATCATCGCCGATGCCGCCTGACGCATCCCGCGATTCAAACTCATCGCGTCCGCGCCCGCCGTCACCATCTTAAACCCTTCGCGGAACAAGGCTTCTGCCAAAACCGTCGCCGTCGTCGTACCGTCGCCCGCCACGTTACTTGTCTTCGAAGCCGCTTCCTTCACTAACTTGGCACCGAGATTTTCGGTCTTGTCCGTCAAGTCGATCTCTTCCGCCACCGTCACACCGTCTTTCGTTACCTTCGGCGCTCCCCAGCCGCGATCGATCACCGCGTTCTTACCACGCGGACCAAGCGTCGCTTTAACCGCCTTGGCCAGTTTCTCGACACCTGCCAGCAAAGCCTTACGGGCTTCCACATCAAAAGCTAGTTGCTTAGCCGCCATATTGTTGGACCTCCTTACATTAAAAGCTGACTAGCGAAATTATATGTTAACTTTTATTAAAATAAAAATATCCTGCTGTCGCCGGTATTCCGGCAATAACAATGACCTGAAAAATGCAAATCTTATACCAAATGAAATAGAATTTTTTTTCAAAACGCATGCTGTTTGTAACGTGCTTCAAATAAACATGTTATGGGGTATATAAAAAATAAAGGTTTTGAGGGATCCTAAAAAAGATCATTTCCGGCTGACATTCTGACACTTCAGTTTCGACCGTACTGACAATTCGGAGAGCAAAAATCGTCAAATCTGTCAATCTTCATCTCTGAATACCGTCTCGCACAATCAAAAGCCCAAAATTTCGACTTTTTTCAATAGGGCGATATCAAATAAATGTGTATAATGTAAAAATTACGAAAAAGAAAAATTTATCACAAAGGCGTCGCCATGTTTTCATAATAAACAGGATAAACATCGGAAATGATTGATTATTTTAGTCAAATCAGCCCATTGAAATCGTTGCATTCACGAGGATAAATAAGTAAATTGTCCAAAACAAATAGCTTGGTACCGTCTTTCGTGAATCAAAATCCAAAAATCGGAACCAACGAAAAAACCGGCCCCTGAACTTGCCGAAAGATCTTGTGCAGATAAAACGCACACGGCGACCAGTTCCTTCGGCTTTCATAAGGGACCGAATTTTTCGACCTTTAATTACAAAAGCGGTACTTTGGGATCGTTCGGGAGAAGAAAGAAAAAAATGGAGCGAATTTCGCTGAAAGAACAGATATACGCTCTCAGGCAGCGATTGGATCGCCTTCGCGCACTGCAAGCCCCTCAAGCCGGCGAAGCGGAAATTCAGCAGGTATTCTTCATCCTCATTCAAAATGCCATTCAGACCACAAAATCCGACGGACAGGGTATAGGCCTGGGCTTGTGTATCCTCAACCGAATCGTCACACGATACGGCGGAAAAATCAACGTTCAAAGCCAATTGGAAACTGGAACAACTTTTTGGGTGACCTTACCCATCCAAATGAAGAGGACATAAATCTATGACAAATCCAACTCGGTCAAAAATCGTTTTCTTGGTCGATGATGAACCGGCTGTCGCAAAAGCCGTCAGCCTCACACTGCAGGAACTGCCTTGCCGCGTCACCTGCTTTACCAACGCCTCAGACTGCCTTAACGCCCTCACAACACAGGATTGCGACCTGCTCATCACCGACGTCAACATGCCCGGAATCAACGGTATCGAACTGCTCAAACAAGCCAAAATCCTG
>JAAZAW010000109.1 GCA_012514125.1 Phycisphaerae bacterium
ATGAGCTTCGAAATCGGGATATCGTGACATTAGCCCCCGCGCACGAAGTAAATGGAATTAGTATAAGATGATATCGTTCTTGAAATGAGATGAAGCGATGACGAAAAAAAACAATCCCGAAGAAAATTGGTACGGTATGGGGCTGCATTTCCAGTGTATCCAGTGCGGTAATTGTTGCAGCGGTGTTCCGGGTTATGTGTGGGTCAACTCGGATGAAGTGGAGGAAATGGCGAAATTTCTCCGCATCTCGGTCGAAGACTTCGCCGAACAATATCTGCGAAAAGTCGGCAGGCGAATCAGTCTGATTGAAAAACCCAATTATGACTGCATCTTCCTGGAACACACGGAAAAAGGCGTCGGCTGTCGAATTTATTCCGCCAGACCCCAGCAATGTCGAACCTGGCCCTTCTGGGATTACAATCTCGCAAGTCCGGACGATTGGCTCGAAAATACCCGTCGATGCCCGGGCATCAATCGCGGAAAAAAATTCACGTTTGAAGAAATCGAAAAAGTGCGAACAAAATCACCATGCTGACCTCGTCCGCCATCCATCCCATTCTTGAAAATGCGGAATTGCGAACACAGGTTTCACAATTCATGCCTTCGCTTTATCACGAACTCGATAGATCCGTCCAACCGATGCAACAAACCTGTCGAAACTGCAAAAAATGTTGTGATTTCGCCTCCAGCGGATTGAACCTTTTTGTTACAAATCTGGAACTCGCGTATTTTGTGATCAACGTCCCCGCCGTCCCGAAAATTATTACAGGTCGATGCCCTTACCTCGATGAAAATCAAGGCTGTACGGTTCGAGAATTTCGTCCCATCGGCTGTCGAACCTATTTCTGCGCCCCACCGAAAGAATACTCCGAGCAGACACTCTATGAAAACACCCTCAGCCGGATCAAACAATTCATCGAAAATCATCGCCTTGCGTATAGCTATACCGAATGGCTCAAAGGTCTAAGCGAAGCTCCCCGATAACCCCATCCGGCATCTATCAACGAAACTTTCCCCAAACCGATTCAAACGCCCCAATCCATCGCCACACCATCGACCGGCGTCTCACACGACGGACACTTGCCGTCTTTGATTTTATTTTGACGAATCGAAAACCCCCACCGCTCGATCAGCGTCTGACCGCACTGATAACAATGGGTGCTCTCCGACAGATGGATCGGAATATTACCACCATAGCAATAACGAAGCCCCGCCGCCTTACCGATCGCCAGGGCCAGTTCCACCGTGCTTGTCGGCGTTCCCCCGATTCCGGTCATCTTGTAGTCCGGATGAAACCGGCTCACATGCCACGGCACATGCGGGCCAAGCTCTTCGGCGATGAATCGCGCGATATCCCGAAGCTCTTCTTCGGAATCGTTCTGTTCGGGAACGATCAGCGTCGTAACCTCAAACCAGATGCGACTTTTCGCCAGCCATCGAAGCGACCGAAGCACCGGCTCCAGATGTCCATGGCAGACCCGCCGATAATAATCTTCCCGAAAACTCTTGAGATCGACGTTAATCGCATCGAGCCACGGTTCGATAGTCTCCAATGCCTGTGGCGTCATATATCCGTTGGAAACGAAAATGTTTTTAATCCCCACCTCATGCGCCCGTCGGCTCGTATCATACGCCAATTCAAAAAATATCGTCGGCTCGGTATAGGTATACGAAATCGACTGGCAATGATTGCGTTGCGCAATCTCAACCAGATTGTTCGGCGACACAGCCTCACCGTCGATACGATGCTCGCGAAGGGGCATCTGCGAAATCTGCCAGTTCTGACAAAAATCGCACTGAAAATTGCACCCCACACACGCCACCGAAAAACTGGTGCTGCCGGGCATGAAATGAAACAACGGCTTTTTCTCGATCGGATCGATATTCGCCGCACAGATGTGATGATAATTCAGGCTCACCAGTTCCCCATCGATATTTTGACGAACCTGACAACGCCCAAGCTTGCCCGGTGAAATCAAACACTCCCATGAACAAAGAAAACAATAAACCTTATTGTCGGGTTTCTTTTCCCACAACATTGCCGGATATGTTTGAGTCTCAACCATGGACTTTATCCCCTGAGTATCTAAGCCGACGGACATCGTTTGATTCCCGTGTTTTCTTCACTTATATCCGATTTAACCCGGAGTGTCCATTTCAAAATAGCGTTATACTACGCATCTGATCTAATGTCGCCGTAGCATAAAAAATATCAACCTTCTTCCTGTCGTACTTTTTATGAAATTACGACTTCTTTCCCTTGTCGGCTCGATTCATAAATCGCATCGAGCACCTTCATCACCACCAATCCTTCACGTCCGGTCGCCGCCGGCGCACACTCGCCCCGACATGCAGACAAAAATAATCGCTTCTGTCGATTAAACCATTCATCTTCGCATGCGAACTGTGGCAGAACATCCACGATCTGCCCGTTGATTTCCGTCAAAACCTTGACAGGCTGACCATGCAGCAGCTTCACACCGCCTTTTGTACCAATGAGCTGAATGAAACGTTCTTCTTCCAGATTCGCCGCCCATGAAATATCAAAATTCAGCGTCGCCTTCTTGCCGAAACGGACAAATCCCGTAGCAAAATCTTCAACATCGGAAACTCCGTCATACTTCGGCGGCCCCGCCCACATGCTCGTAAAATTGTAACTTTTCATGTTCGACGTAAACATATCATACGTCGTCGCACTCACACTCGTCGGGTTCCACAGCCCGCTTAAATACATCGAAATATCGAGCCAATGTACACCCAGATCGATCAGCGGACCGCCGCCCGAACGAGCCTTCGTTGTAAACCACCCGCCAAGTCCGGGAATCCCGCGTCGTCGAGTCAGAACGGCACGAATATGATAGATATCACCAAGCATTCCATCCTGTATGATCTTGCGAACCAACTGAGATTCTTTATGCTGACGCCAAACCATTCCGATCTGAAGCACCTTCCCACTCGCCTCAGCCGCTTTGACAATTTCTTCACCTTGTGTAGCATTCAATGCCATCGGCTTTTCCAACAGAACATGTTTGCCCTCCTTGAACGCCGCCACCGCCATCTCACAGTGCAAATTGTTCCACACGCAAATGCTCACCGCATCCACATCACTCTTAAGCAGCTCACGATAATCCGTAAAACGATTTTTTACATTCAGACGTTCCCCGTGAGAAGCCAACCTGGTCTCGTCGATATCGCAAATCGCAGTAATCTCACAATCGTTATTATTAGCCGCATAAGCGTTGCTATGCACCGTTCCGATCGCACCGAGACCAATGATCCCAATCTTCAATTTATCCGACATACCCGACTCCCAAAAAACTTAAACCTGATAAAAAAAGAAAGCGTTTGGAGATATTTCGAAAACTTATTTCAAATTTTCGACCTTATTCTTTAGGCTACCTAACCCATTTTCCGATTTAAGAAGGCTTCTCCTGAACAACTGCCGCTTGTCTTGAAATTCTTTCAACTTATTTGATGGTTCCATCCTCGTCTGCTGATGGGGAACCTCATGATGATTCTCCGCAATTGTCGCGACGTCACTTTTGATCGGCGGCGCAACCGAATCTCTCAAAATCAACTCCATGGCCAAACTCTCCGCCTCACCATGATCTTTACCTCTGATCATCTCCAGAAGTTTCATCAGACCTCGGCGACCCATTTCATATAACGGCTGGCGTATCACCGAAAGCGTCGGACTGCAATTACTAAATAAATGTGACTCGTCGGTCACGATAATCGACAAATCTTTCGGAACCTTCAATTGCCGACTCCATGCCAGGTGCAACAATGGAAACGCCAACGACATGCAAACAACAAATGCCGTCGGTCGTGGATCAAGACCGTCAAACCAACTTTCAAACACCTTATTGGTGATCGGCTGATTGGAAAGAAGCATCCAGGCAGGATTCAATTCGATGCCCGATTCAAGAGCCTCGTTCTGAAACCCAAGAATACGTTCCTGAACATCACTACTCGTCAATCCATGAGTCACCAGTGCAATCCGCCGATGACCGATACCGGCCAAATGCCGCACCGCATGCTTCATTCCTTCATAATTTTCCGTGGAAACCGAAGCGATCGTTTTAATGCGGCTGTGCATCGCCATCGCCACAACCGGCTTGCCAGCCTCCTGAAGTTTGAGAATCGCCGGAAGGTCATCCATATCCGGAGCGTGAAGGAGCACTCCGTTAACACCCGTTTCAATAACCGCCTCAGGCTCAGGAATCCGAGTTTGTTTGTGATAAATCACATCCAGACGATTTTCTGCCGCAACATCCCGAATACCATGAAAAATCGGACCGCTATATTCACTTTCAGGACTCAACGGCGCATCGCAAACCATAATATTGATAGACTTGGTGCCCTGCTCCGCAGGATTGGTAACATAAGTACCACTACCCTGAATACGCGTCAAAACGCCCTCAAGCTCCAGTTCGTTCAGCGCCCGGCTGATCGTCAACCGACTCCAACGATATTTTTTGCATAGCTCGACTTCGGTGGCAATTCGATCTCCAGGCTTTAAGGCGCCGCAACGAATCTGTTCAAGCATAAATTGTTTAAGACGTTTATAACGCGGCAGCGACAAATCCTCTTTAAAATCTTCAGGTTTTATCAAATTATCGTCCGGCATAATATCCTAAATTGTAAAGTCATTTTACTTGTCTCAATTAAATAATAATATAAACGCTGAATTTTATCAACTTTTTTTCCGATTTATTGCCAATTACACTATACATATTATAGTTGTATAACCCTATTGAAGCACCACCATCGCATACGCATGGATCGCCTCTTTCGGCACAATCACGCGATACCGACCCTCATCGACTTTTTCGAACCGGACCTCCTTACGACCCGCGTAATCCGGTGAAGTCACATACGCCTGACTTATCGATGGCAATCCAATCTCAAAAATCACGTCTTTGTCTAACGCTGGAAACGCCGGCAACGTCTTTTTATAGACCATCTTGTCGCCTTTTTTCATCCGAACGCCCGTCGCGTTCAAAAAATGAATCAAGGTGCAATCCACGCCATCAATGTTCTGCCGCCAATGACTACTGATCATCTGGGGCGAAATCTGTATCACTTCAAAATTCAGCGGTTCGGAACCCGCCGTTTCACGGAAGGTCTTCAGGAAGATTTCCGCCAGAGACGGATCCAACTCATACTCCCATGTATCGCGATACACTGTCTGATAGTTCATCGTCCCAAGTTGAGCCGAACAATAAGTGATGGTCCCTTTTCCAAATGTGTTACTGACACACGCCGGCCCGAGAATCCTGCCTTGGTTGTTCATGGTATTAACCAAAACTTTAAGAGATGTTGAATTGCTCCGAGGTATAATTTTCAACAACGACTGAGAATAAGGAATCGATTGCCCCCCCTCACTCGACAGCCGCGTCCCTACAGGCCAGGTGGCGTTAACTGAAACATCGCAACCGACAATATCCGCAAAACCCCATTCGGCACGAGCGGTTCCATAAACGTCCAGAAGTCCGGCGTCACCCATCACATACACATGTCCACCCTGTTTCACATACTCCCGAACTACCTGAATTTCCTCGTCACTCAAGCAACAGGTACTCGGTAAAATTACCACACGAAATTTCTTCAAATCCTCCGATTCCTTAAGACTTCGTTCGGTCAGGATAACATGCTGAACATGATTGTCTGAGAGAATCTGCGAAAGACCGATTCCGTCTCTGGCTGGAACACCCGAAGGCGCCCAGTTTCGCGATTTTTCCGAAAAAATAATCGCGACATCTCCCATTTCTCTGGCGAATTGCTTATTCATGTTCTCCGGCCACTTCAAAAAGTTCGGCGTGTTTGATTTGACTGAAACTTCCGTCGAATCCCAGGTCGATTGTCCGAGCATATTGTTCATCGCCCAACCAAAATACGCGAAATATTCATCGTTCGAATGATACACCAAACCGAAAACCGGATACCCCCCTTCATGGCGAAAAATATTGAAATAACGACGATCGGCATAAACAAAACGATAGTTGTCCATCGGATTGCCAAGCCAGATCTCCGTACCAACAAAATCGTTCGACCTCGCCATCGCAAATAGATCGTAACCAAACTTGTAATCAAACTCGCTCCACAACCCTGCGTTACAAACGTATCCCATGATGCAAAAATCCTTGCGATTATCCGCAGCCTTTTTGCGAAATTCCACCCACCAGTCTCCAACGGCTTTTTGCCGCCATTCAAACCATGCCTTATGCAACAGCGACGATTTGGTGTCGATCATCTGACTGTTTTTTCCGATCGGCATGATAAGACCCGTCTCCTTCGTGAACTGAGCACGACAATAGTCACAACCACAAGTCTTACCCGAATGAAAACCAACCTCGTCGATCATCACTCCATCAATTCCAGTATCGGCGATATATTCTCTCATTCTCGAAAAATACGCATTTCGATGTGCCCGATTGAGGGGACACAACCCCTGAAACAATGTATCGTCGTCAATCGTCCGCTGGCACCAATCGAGATGTTCCGACATATAACGCAACGCTGTTTCCATGTACCATAAAATCGTAAGCTCGCAATGATCGATCACCTTTATATCCAGACTGTGAGCGATTTGCGTAATTTCCTTCACCTTCTTTTGAACACGAGCCAACTGACCTTGGAAACAGTGCCTGGCCAGATACCCGTTGAGTATCACAACAGTCACACCTTTCGCTTTCATTTCCTTTAACCGACGAGTGATTTTCTCCGGTGTGTCATATTCCAGAAACGTCCCGTTGTTGTCCTGACCCATACCCCCGATAAATCCGTCATACCGCCATGCCATTTTCGGATCGTCTACCGCCGGCAGCGATGTCTCCAAATCCGAAAATCCCTCGATCGATTTGGGCTCAATTAGCTTTTTCGGCGGCAGATCAATTTCCGAAATCGCCACCTTATACTCCGGAGGCTTGCGATAAAACCGGCTCGACAAAACCGGCGTCGGCTCAAAAATATCAGGAACCAACCACACACCGCGATTGAACGCATAATCTTCGTTCTCGTGAATCACCCGCTGAAGTGAAAGCCCGCTGAGGATCCATGAACCGGTCAATCTCAAACGAAATTCACCCGCCGGCAACCATTGAAGATAGGTAATCGTCTTATACTTCCCGCCCTGAACCTTCTGATCACGAGCTTTCATTTCCCCATTGGAAATAACCGAAAAAGGTCCACTTTCGTCCGCGGTAATATTCGAAGAAAAAATCCTGACAACATAAAGCCCCGGCTTATCAACCTTAATGATAAACTCGTTATCTCTTGACCCCATCGTCGCCGTATAAACAAAACTCGCGGGAACTTCAGAATAATCCTTCAAACCTTCGTTCGACGCCCAACCGTAACCTTTATTTACATCGTAAAGATTACTTTTGATGGTGACATAGGCTTTATCATCGATATATTCGCCAAAAATAAAATTTTGTATAATCGGAATCTGATAAAAATACCAATAGGGATCCCCCGTATGGTAATTCAAATAATCGTCCGGAGATGCTTCAAAAATAATTACCTTGCTGGATAAGACCCCGCCCCAATCTCTCGCTGCCACGCTAATACTGAATGTAATATACTTGCCCGCTTTTCTCACGTTCCACGGCGAATGCAAATCGCTGTTACTGCAATAAGAGCTTGTTAGACCCTTGGGATTCAGATCGAAAATAATGTTCTTACCCATGGACGAAAATCCAATCCATCTCGCCGCAGATCCCGCAAGTTCACCATCCGGCGTTTGTTCCGTCAATACCCCTTTTACCGTCTTTGGTTCTCCACTAGGACCGATGATCGCCGTCCACCTCATCCCCATCAAACTTTCAATGGGAACATAAAACATATATGTATGATACCCCTTCGACGCGACATTCCGATACGCCGGCAGATTGCACTGCACCGTAATTTCAACCCGATCGGACCGAATCCCCACTTCCTTACGATAAGGCAACTCCGGATTTTTGCTTATCGTGTTTACCACCTCCCAGCCCCCCACTCTCGTCGTCTGAACCTCCCCCGTCTGTGTGAATGTCTTCGGCTCGAGATAAGTGAGTGTAACCTTTTCGATCAATACATTTCCCCGCCAGTTTACCTCAGTTCCCGGAGTCTTGGTCTGTGAAAAAATCGATACCCCAGGTTGCGACTCAGCCGCATCAGAAAAACTCTCCTGCCAAAACAAACAGACTACCGTTATCATTTCAAAGGTAATCAACCAGATCGTAAATTTCATGCGAATTCCCAGCCTCCACCTGCAACGTTTGACATGAAAGGAATATGGATTTTCATCCATCCTTTGACTGTACTTCTTACATCTATAGCGATCGTCTTTAAAAATGGCTTCGTGAGTGTCACGAAGCCAATTTTCTCATCCACTTTTAAAAACCAACATTCAAACAACTCGAACACTATGGATGCTGGTCAAAATATACAA
>JAAZAW010000110.1 GCA_012514125.1 Phycisphaerae bacterium
GCGGACATCGACGCGAGCGTTGGCGGCAAGACGGCGGTGAATCATCCCAAGGGGAAGAATCTGATTGGAGTGTTCAACCAGCCCAAGATGGTGCTAATGGATACGGATACGTTACAAACCCTTTCGGCGCGGGATATTCGCGCGGGATTGGCAGAGAGCATCAAACACGCGGTGATTCGCGATCCGGCATTTTTTGAATATCACCAGACCAATAGTGAAAAGATATTGAAACTTGATGAGTGTGTCTTAGAGTCGCTGCTGGCGAAGAATTGTCGGATTAAAGCGGATGTGGTGAGCGAGGATGAGCGAGAAGGGGGCGTTCGGGCGATTTTGAATTTCGGGCATACGATCGCGCATGCGATTGAGATTGTGGGAGGGCTTGATCAGTGGCGGCACGGCGAGGCGGTGGCGCTGGGGATGGTGGGCGCCGGATTTATCGCGGTGACACGAGGGATGTTCCCGATCGATCAGTTTCAGCGGATGGAGAATCTGATTCGTCAGTTTGAACTTCCGGTGCGGCATGCGGATTTGAATTTCGACGAGCTTTTTGAATTGATGAAACGCGACAAGAAAGTTCAGTCCGGCAAGATTCGATTCGTCCTGCCGACGCAGATCGGCCAGGTCGAGATTGTGGACGATGTGACGGAGATTCAAATCGCCGAGGCAATTCAATATTTGAAAGGATAGTCGGGTAGAAAACCGGTGGGGGGGTAATCAGGTCAGAGCGTATTGCGGGGGGATGCCTGATAGGCCGATGAGTTGGTCTATTTGATGGGCGCGGTGGGCGCTGGTGTGGTGGGCCAGGAGGTGTTTTCTGGCAGCGGCGCCGATTTGGCGGGCGCGATCGACGGAGGTGCTTTGAATTTTTTCCGCGAGTTCTTCTGGGGTTCGTGCCAGGAGAATTTCCGTATCGGGTTCGAGGAAATTTTCGAGGCCTGTCCAGTAATCGGTCAGCAGGCAAGCGCCGGCGCCGGCGGCCTGGAAGATTTCCGCGGCTGGGAAGGTCGCCAGTTTTGCATGGGGATGGGTGCGATGCAGGATACATTTTGGAGTCGAGTAAAACGCGTTGTTATCGCGTGGGAAAATGGTGCCGATGTATTGAACGTTGCGGGGTAAGGGATTACCCTGCCAACCCGATCCGGCGAGAAGGAATTTGTTGTGCGGCAAGGCAGCGGCAGCGTTGAAGAACAGATCGCAGGTCAATGAATTCTGGTCGGCGGGTCGAGAACTTAGGGTGGCGAGATCGGCATGGAATTTGGCATTGGGTTCAACGGGAAAATACACAAAGGGATCGAGGGCGTTGTAGATTGGGACGCAGCGTTTGGCGTGAAATTCGGAGTAGGTTTTTTTGATCGGTTCACCGCCGCCAAGGGTGAGGATGGTGTCGAATTTCGGGATCATGGTGATGAAGGGGTCGTCGGTTTTGAGGCAGATTCGGCTCAGGGTGTTCAGAGGGGCGATATCCCAGAAATAAATGAGGTTTCCCATTCTTTTCATTTCGATGATTTCTTTTTCCATGACGGCATCGAAGGCGCCGATGTGGCTGACTTTGACGATCACATCTGCGGAATGGGCGTCGGTATAGAGGGGATAAAGGTTTCGCTCGTCGTTGGCGGGATAGACGACGATTTTGGCCCAGGGCGGATTGACAATGTCACGTCGCAGCGGACGTTGGCAGGGGTTCGGTTCATAGTAGATTATTTCATGGCCTGTGTCGTGTAGTGCGCGAAGTATTCCTCGCAAATAACCTGCGACCGGATTTCCGCTGGATAAACCAATGGCGGGTCCAAAAAACGCGAATCGAAGTCCCCTGATCATCTTTCAGCCCTCCCCCGATGCTGAAGATAATGTTTACTGTTATATTTTTTACCTTTTTTCATCCGCGAGTCCCTTCGATCCTTCGGTGGGTTCATGGACTGCGGCTATGTTTGTTTTTATAATTATAAATCCGCTGTTTGCATTTCGTTGTATTCCGGTTGAAGAATTTCCTGGTAGACGTCCATATAAGCTCGCGCCATGGATTGGGGCGAAAATTCCATTGCGGTCAGAGAGGCTCGATCTGCGTAGTGTTGAAGGATTTCCGGATCGTCGATGAGTGTATTGATCGCCGAGGCGACGGCGTCGGAGTCGTGTGGTTCGACGAACAGGGCAGATTTGTCCCATGTTTCTCGCAATGTTGGAATGTCGCTCAGGACCATGGCGCATCCGGCCAGGGCGGCTTCGAGCGGAGTGAACCCGAATGGGTCGTATTTTGCGGGCAGGACGAAGATCGACGCCCGCGCAAGGTGCTGTGCAAATTGTGAGACGTTGAGCAGACCCAGCATGTGGATTTGGATGTTTCGATCATCGACCGTTTTGTCGGACGGTTGTTGATGGTCGCCGGCGATGCAGATAGGCCAGGAGATTTTCGGCGCGACGGACTTGAGAATACCGAGATTTTTTGTCGGGTCGCACAGTCTGCCTGAGGCGAAGACGAAGGGTTCTTTGGTTTGCGGTTTGAAGAACGCCGGGTCTCTGCCGTGCGGGATGACGGTTCCTTTGTTGAGCGGGCCGTAGTAATAATTCAATGCCGCCAGTGCGGCGTGCGTGGAGGTGACGACCTGTGAGGCGGCGGAGAGTCCTCGCCGAACTTTTTCGCGATAGATGCTGTAATATTCGGGGATGGGGCCATGTTGGGTTGCGTGCCATCGCGAGAACAGGCAGCCCATGCCGGTAATCAGGACGGGCGCGTTCCAGGATCGATCGGCCAGGGCATAGCTGGTGAGGTGGATAACATCGGGCTGGGCATTTTTTTCGACTTCGATCAGCCAGGGTCCGGCCTGTTCGACGTCGGTCCAGGCTTTATCCATCCATTCGGGTTTGTAATGGCTTTCATAAAGTTCGACGTTATCGATCTGGGCGATTTGTTTTCGTTGATCGGGATTCAGGGGCCAACCCATGGTGGCCAGCGCGATGCTGACATTTTGTTCGGAAAGCGCCCTGGCCAGTTCGATGGCAAAGGTCCAGGTGCCTCCGATATTATCGGTGGTGAGTAAAACTTTCATAGCTCCCCCTCTCTCGATCCTGATCCATGCGGTTCTGGTTTCAATGGAACACGCAGGAGCAAACACGAACATTTAAAATACTTCGGCTGACATTGAAGATGGAATCTCTTCATGGAAATTTTAAGCCCGATGTTGTAAATTCCCCCGTATATTTACTTCTATACTTTCAAATTACGGTGATGTCAAGAAAATTATTGGAACAGTAATGATTCAGACGTCTTGTCATTTTCTAATTTAACTTGGATATGATTCATTGTAAGCTTGTGGCTAAAGGATTTTGATTTTACAAAGGACGGGCATGATGGAAATAATGCTATATATAATCGGGGGCCTGATCGTGGGGTTGGTGATGGGTTGGCTGGCGGCGTCTCGGCGCGAGCTTGGCCGAGTGGGACAACTTGCGGGTGAACTGGCTGCGACGAAAGAACGAGCGGCACAACTCGATCAGCAATTGATTACACGGGAACAGAAAATTGAATTGCTCAATCAGGAGCTTGCGAACGGGCAGGAACAGATTGGACGACTCGCCCAGCAGATTCAGGACCAGCAGAAAGACCTTGAAGAGCAGAAAAAAATTCTCGACGATGCCCAGCAGAAATTGCAGGACGCCTTTAAGACGTTGGCCACCGATGCGCTCAAGGTGAGCAAGGAAGATTTTTTGCAACTGGCGAAACAATCGTTTGAAGGGATGCTCAACCAGGCCAAGGGAGATATGGGCAAGCACAAGGAACAGATGGATTCGCTGGTCAAGCCGTTGCACGAAACACTGTCGAAATATCAGAAAGAATTGCAGGAGATCGAAAATTCGCGGAAGCTCGCGTATGGCGGATTGAGCAAACACCTGGAAGAGTTGACCAAAGCGCATGTGGAATTGCAGGGCAAGACTTGTGAGCTGGCGACGGCGCTGAAGAACCCGAAAGTCGGTGGAAAATGGGGTGAATTGACGTTGCACCGGACGGCTGAGCTGGCGGGGATGACGGAATATTGCGATTTCGAGGAACAAGTTTCGATGGACGCCGACGAAGGTAAGCTTCGGCCCGATATGGTGGTCAGGCTGCCGGGCGGACGAAGTATCGCGGTCGATTCGAAATTGTCGTATCAGTCGTATATCGACGCGATGAACGCCACGGATGAGACCGCGCGACGAGACGGCCTTCGACGCTATGCCCAGGCGGTACGTCAACACGTCCAGCAACTTTCGTCGAAATCGTATTGGGATCAGTTCAAAGATCAATCGGTGGAATTTGTCGTGCTATTTTTGCCGGGCGAGAGTTTTTTCTCGGCGGCGGTGACGGCGGATACGGAATTGATCGACTTTGCGGTGAAAAACCGAGTCATGCCCGCGAGTCCGACGACGCTGATTTCGCTGCTCAAGGCGGTGTCGTTCGGATGGCGACAGGAAAAGCTGACGAAAAACGCAGAAGAAATCCGAAAACTCGGCAGAGAGTTTTATGATCGCATGGCGACGTTTCTGAATCACCTGGGCGATGTGGGAAATTCTTTAAATCGCGCGGTGGGCAGTTATAATAAGACTGTGGGTTCGCTTGAATCTCGGTTTATTCCAACAGCCAGGAAGTTTAACGAACTTGGCGTGGGCGAGGCGGAACAGCTTGCGGATTTGCCGTCGCTGGACTTATCGGCGAGACAATTACCACCGGAATTGATGCCCGGTGAATAAGCAAATAATTTGAACGAGAAAAATGATGGGAACTTTTTTCGTCGTGGGGTGTCTAACTCTTCAGAAAACAGAAAGGAGCCTTACATGAAGACCAAAAGGAAATGGTGTCTGATGTTTTTAGTGTTCGCGTTGCCTCAGACGCAGGCCCAGCGCGAGGTGGCGGTGACGGTGTACAATCAGGATTTCGCCGTCGTCAAGGACACCCGAATGTTCGACCTGCAAGCCGGCAGGGGAATGCTCAAATTTACCGATGTGGCGGAGAAGATCGATCCGACCTCGGTGCAAATCACCAATCGCGACGAACCGAATTTTGTTGTACATGAACAGAATTATGAGAACAATCTCGTGAGCGCTGATCAATTGCTCCGGGAATTTCTCGACAGGCCTGTCACCGCGATTCTGAAGGACGGTAAATCGATCAGCGGAATATTGCTCGCATGGAAAAAAGGGATGATTCTCAAATCC
>JAAZAW010000395.1 GCA_012514125.1 Phycisphaerae bacterium
GGCTCTATGTCAATTGTTGGGGTAGGGCTCAAGTAAAATGAAGTGTTGATTTGTTACCAGTGGATAACCGTAAAAAAGTTATTCACTGGTTTCATTTTTTGCTTAAATAGGCGTGGGTTGCAGATGTATGCAGCCGGTTCGTCTCAAACAGGCTGTATTGGATTTGGCTCGCTGAAATGCGGGCGGGCTGGTCGCAAGCTGTGCTCTAATGTATATTGTAAAGGTAATTCGTGCTAAAGCACTCAATATACTATCTGCTCGCCCCTGCAACCGGCAGGCAATTCGGCATCCGTGCCTCAGTGCCAGCGGGTTTGCCGTCCATGGCAAACCATTGTGTTCCTAATACCGCATTTCAGCTTCGCCTGTTAACAGCCTGTAGTTGCTCCTCACATGCTTGCAGTAATCTGCAACCCATTGCCTGTTTCTACGACATAATGTGCAGTATCCTGTTTCTAAACCTTTTGAAATCCCTTACACCAAAAGCATTTCTTTTGATTACCTTAATCTTGTTGTTAACACCTTCAGTATAGCCATTTGAAAAACGATATTCGAAGGAATTAAGTATTTCCTCACTCCAATTGATGAAAGTTCTTGTACATGCCTGGAATTCTGGAAGATTGTAACCGGTCGCCATCATATTCCAGATTCCTAGTTGCTTTCTTGCGTCCTCTCTGTTTTTACAGTCCATAAGTTTGTGGAATTCATTTTTCATAAAATATGCTTGCCTTAATCTCTCTGATATTTTTAGCATCGATTCTATCTGATCTGCTTCCTCTTCAGATAGATTATCCGGCCTTTTGAGCAGTACTCGTCTGTTTCTTTTGAAATACTTCCTTCGAGAATCATAAAACTTTTGTTGCTCAGCTTTTCTTACATTTTCAAATGCCCACATCACCTGCCTTACAACATGGTATCTATCTGCTATTATTGTTGCATGAGGAAATAGTCTTTTGGCAAGACTCCGAAATGGTCCGCTCATGTCAATTACTACATGCTCAACTACCTTTCGATCCTTGTAACCAAGGAAATATCCTGTCATATCTTCTGCTTTTCTGTTGGGCAGTATATCAATAACTCTCTTGTTCTCCGGATCTGTTACAATGCACTGGAACTTCTCGCCGCCGGCATTTCCTCTGAATTCATCTAATGACAAAACTCTGGGCAGTTTTTTTGTGGAATATCCAACATGGTCAAATATCCTGGCTACCGTAGAGGCAGAAAGATTAACTAATCTTGACACGCTTTTCATTGACCCTACCTCCTTCAATGATTTAATAACATAAGCAGCTAGACGGCTTGTTATGCGATAATATCGTGGCAGGAAAGGTACAGTTTCGTAAAACCGTTTACTGCATATAGGACATACATGTCTTCGTTTACGAAGATAAATGACTGTTGTTTCGCCAAAGACGGATATATCCTTTATTGGCTGCTCCCTGTAATCATGAACCTTGCTTGTTCGCTCTCCGCACCTTGGGCACTTATGTACTCTCTTATGCATTTCGATATAAATACAGAGCTTGTTTTCATGCCTTTCTACATGTTTTAGAGAAATATCTTTTAAACCAAGCAATTCTTCAGTATAATTAGTGTAGAGCATAGATTGTATCTCCTTTCAAATGGTGTGTCGTAACTTCATTTTACTTGAGATTGCAATTCTATGCTCCTTTTTTATGCAAAAAAATGTTGGAGAGCTAAATGTTTATTTTAGCCACCCCAACATTTATTATAGAACC
>JAAZAW010000111.1 GCA_012514125.1 Phycisphaerae bacterium
GAGTCTCTGTTCGACAGATGGATTGAATCTGTTCCGGGGTCAATCGATTCCAGGAATTGGCGGCGGCGGTGAGAATCGTTCGGCTGGTGCGGAAAAACCTGCATCAATTCCTTCTCTTCCTCAACGGACCCTCCTGGCCCGTCTGAAAGGAAATCCTATGGCGCACCCTCGATAAATCAAATGCGTATTACTGATTGTCCGGGCACAAAAACGACCGAAAAAGAAAGAAATCGATCGACAATCTTCGAAAATCGAATCGATGAGCCAGCCGGCGAAATGACGGATGATGCCGGAGATCGCCGGGAGGTTTTTGTTTAATTAGATTTTTCGAAGATCAGCTTTGTGTCCAGGCAATGGAATCCGGCGTTTGTATGGTTGAGGACGGAATAGACCCTGCCTTTATCTGTTTCCAACGTTCGGGCCACATTCATGTTCCATTCCGCCTCTTCCAGTGGAGAAGGAAGTGCGAGTTCCGCAAAGGGAATGGCCGCTTCAATAATCCAACGATTTTTTGATCGTTCGACCGCTCCTTTCCATCGGCCATTCCAGTCGAAGGGATTGTCGTCAGCGGATCCGAAATGGGCCTCGGCTTTAAAGCCCAGAACATTCATTGCCAGCCAATAGTAATCTTTTTGTCCATCAGCCCCGAGATACCACTCCAGGCAATCGGTTTGAAGGACTTGTTCCTCCGTCGTCTGTTTCAAGTTTGAAGGATTCGATATTTGATCGGGCATATCGATTTCCGCGGCAAAGTATAGAGTGGTTTGATCGTAAAGCAAACGAAGGGTTGTCTGGTACTGTGCAGGATGTTTTTTGTCCTGATAGCGTCGAAATTCTGAATACCGATTTGCATGTTTCCAGGCATCTTCGTCCAGACGACCGTCAATTTCGATTTTTCCTTGAAGCGGGCGAGCGATAACTTTTTCTACGCCGGCTGAGGCTGTTGAATCTTCGTTGTTTTCCAACCACTGTGATCGGCGGTCATTGATCGCCTGGAGTTCATCTTTTGAAAGAGGGGGCAGGACCGACTCATTTACCGCATCGGGTGAGCCGATGACGATAATGCGATAGTCCTGATCGGGAATCGCTACAGAGAAATCATAAAATGTCTTGTCTTCGGATAGCCATCGTTTGCCTGTAATGGCGTGTCCGGTTTCTGCGTCTCGAATATCGAGATTTCGCAGGTCCGTTCCCGGTTCAAAAAGGCCGTCACCCGTGTTGATCGAGAGCGTTACGTTCGGATGCGCCTTTTTTCCGGGATTGGAAATGAACAACAGGGACGCTCGCGGTTTGCGGTAAACGGCGATTTTGACCTCTTCCTGATCCGAAGAAACCACTTCTTGCCGCCAGAAAGGCAGGCACTGTGCCTCCCATATTTTGAAACGCCCGCGGATGTCCAGGTCCTGACGCAGAACACTGAAATTGCTCCAGGCCACCCAGTATTGCGTATCACAGAGCCAGAGCAGAGAAAGCATGGCGCGCGTGGATCGGATGGATTCCGGCCCCGACACCAGCTTGCCGCGATATTCCGGCAGCCAGAGAAAAGGAATGCCTCGTTGATGTCCGCGAAAAAATGATCCGCGGCAGTCGTCGGGGGTCATGAATGAGGTGTAAAAAGCGTTTTCGCCGGTTAATTTCAGCAACGCTTCCAGACCGATGGCGATATCCACGAAGGGATACGCCGGAGCCGCCTCATGGCCGACAATCATGGTGTCGGTTTTTTGCTTTCGAAGTGTTTTATAAATTCGTTTGTACATTTCACGTGTCGCAAGTAGAGGATAGATTTCATCGGGAATAAGATGGTCCGCATGCGCAGGATTTTGGCAGGAACGAAAAATCTGATTGTCGTAATAGTAGCCGTCGATATCCAATTTCTTGAACAGATCGTCCATAAACCATACCTTGTAGTCCGGGAAGGAAGATCGGCCGCATACAAAGAGTTTGCACGGACACTCTCCCCTCATCGCCCTTCCCTTGGCAATATCGTCTGCCGTGAATCGGGTGGCCGTCTGACTCCATTCTTCCTGATGGTTGAATACCACCGGGTCCAGCGCCGTGTGTTCCGTACCCACCGTATAGATCGTGACTCTGGAGCCGGGACACACCTCTCGAAGCCGGGCGGCATATCGATTGAAACCGGCGATATTGTACGGCTTGGGGTTGCCGCCCCAGGGACAATAGGCCAATCCATCCTTACTTGCCGCTTCCGCACACCACTTGCGAAGATTTTCAGGTGTTTCAGGCCGGTGATAGGTCAGTTTGATGAAGATCGGTGTCATGCCGGTTTCGCCCCAGCGTTTATATGAATCAGGAGCATCGCCACATCCAAAAACGAAATACCGTCGCCAGTCTTCGCGCATGGGTTTTACGGGCATCGGGTTCCAGCCCAGGGAGATGATTCGTTCTTCCTCTATGGCACGAGCGTCAAACAAGTCGATCAGGTTGAATCGCACCTTCACCTGTCCATCTTCCACGATCCACTCCACCTGCCGGTCCGTGCGATCCTGCATCCAGCCGGTACGTCCTTCGGCAAAAAAGGAGAGTCCGATATCCTCGTTGACAAGACTGAAGTCCTGAAGTTTCAAGCTGCGCCCCTCGACACGTCCCCACATGTCCTTAATAAGAAGGGGGGAATATCCTTCCATTTTTTTGTGGTAATATCTGGCGATATCCTCACGAATGGGAAATTCCAATGCCAGGCGTTTCAAACGCACTGTCGCGTCGGGTTTGACGCGAAGTGTGAGCCAGGTAAAACCGTCAAATTCGATCGTCACCGTTGTCTCTACAACGACCCCTTCCGTTTCGGTTAAACCTTGCCAGACGATTTTATCGGGATGTTTTTCCACAATTTTGCCGTTTCCCCCAGCCATAGGAGTCAACGTATCCATTTCTTTCGTTTGTATAAGAAGCCCAATACGATCGACCAGAACGGGTGTCTGCTGTGTGATAATCTGCGCCGGAAGAGCTTGCCCTTCAAAGTCGGTTTCCCGTCCCCACACACGTATACAGGACCCCTCGACGTTGACGGGCGTCCACGGTGGGGGCACCGTATGATCGACGGCAATCTGGTTATTGACCCAGGCATCGTCCTGTCCCACCGGCGGCCAGGGGTCCTCACAGGAAACATCTTCTGCGCGTACCGTCAGGGGACCCGCTAACCAGCATATCACCAGCATGGTTTCCACGAAAATTCGACCTTTATACTGCATCGTCCATATCCTTTCTGCCTGATCAACGTTTGATTATTGAGTCCTGCGTTTCCAATAGGTTTCCATGGTTTCGGCAAAGAGAGCGCCGACTTCACTGTCGGATAGAGGTCGGTTGTAAAGGATTAATTCATCCACTGCCGTTTGACCGGGGCC
>JAAZAW010000112.1 GCA_012514125.1 Phycisphaerae bacterium
AGTTTGAGTTTTTCTCGAATATGCATTCGATGCGCTTCGACCGTTTTGACGCTCAGATTCAATCTCGCCGCGATTTTTTGAGTGCCGAGTCCCTGGCCGATGAGTTCGAAGACTTCCAACTCGCGATCGCTCAGAATTTCGACTCCGCTGGGTTCCGGGGCGGTTCGGGCGTTGCTTATTTTTGCGAGCATTTTCGACGTGACGCGATCGCTGAGGTAAATACCTCCTTCCAGAACCCGTCGAATGGCGATGAGCACTTTTTCAGTCGCTTCTTCCTTCATCACATATCCCTTGCCGCCCGCGCGCAGGACCCGCTCGGCAAAAATACATTCATCGTGCATCGAAAGCACCAGAGTCGGAAGATTGGGATATTGATATTTGGCGTCTTTTATCAGATCGAAACCGCTCATGTCTTTATTGAGGGAAATATCAACCAACGCCACATCCGGATTTAACGTGCGAATCGCTTTAAAGGCTTCGATGGCATTTTCCGCCTCGCCGCATACTTCCAGATCGGGTTCCTGGTCGATAAGTTCCCGAAGTCCCTGGCGAATGATCGGATGATCGTCCACGATGAGGACTTTATATTTTTTTGTTGTTTGTGTTTCCGTATGAGTAGGTGTCATGGTTTATTTTCCTTGTCATGAGGGCGACTATTTTTAAACTCGCACGTGACCATCGTTCCGCCTTTGCCCGATCGCTGAACGTCAAATGACGCGCCGATCATTCTTGCGCGATAACTCATGATGCTGAGTCCTATTCCCTGATTCTTTTCCAAATCATCCGGTATGCCGATACCGTTGTCCATAATTGAAAGAACGACTTTTTCGCCTCGCGTGCTCAGGTCTATTTTAACGTGCTTGGCTTTGCCGTGTTTTATCGCGTTATTCACCGCTTCCTGGACAATATGGTATAAATGCGTCGCCACCGTGTTGTCGTGAATAAAGATCGGTGTTTTGCATACAAAATGACAGGTGATTCCAAAAACATTTTCAAGATTCAACGCGAAGTCCTGAAGGGCGGTCATCAGTCCGTCCGCTTTGAATTCGACCGGACACAACCCCCTGGCCAATGATCGCGCCTGGATGACCGCCTGATTACAGAGTTTGGCGATTTTTTCCGCTTCCGCCGTTTCAGGAAGCGATTTTTCCGCGAGCTTGCGTTGGAGAACTTTGGCCAGAAAAGACAACCCCGTAAGATTCTGTCCAAGAACGTCGTGAAGGTCCTGGCCGATTCGCTGTTGTTCCCGCTGGCTGATTTCCAGAATTTCCTGCTCGAGTTTCTTTCGCTGTGTCACATTCTGGAGTGAAAAAATCAATCCGGTGACATTATTTTTTTCGTCCAGGACCGGATAAAGACACCAGTCCCAGTACGTGATACCCCGTTCCCGGTTGTTGGAGTATTCAAACGGTTTTTCAAAGGCATGATAGGGTTTTTTGGTTTTGACCACCTTTCGAAAGATTTGTTCGTTTTCCGGGTTCGGATACAGATCGAAATGATTTTTCCCGACGAAAAACTCCGGGGTTTTACCGTCGGCTTGCGCGTAGGCGGGATTAACCCGAAGGAAATTAAAATCGCGATCCATATATCCCACAAGCACATGAAACGTCGAAAAGATTTTTTCGAGCAGGTCGTTTGTTTCTTTCAGGGCTTTTTCCGTTTTTTTGTGCTCGTTTCGAGTTCGAAGGGTTGCGATTCCATAGGCGACGTCTTCAGCCAGTTCGAGCAAAAGCCGTGTTTCCTCGGTGTTGAAAACATTGGTCTCCTGGGCGTAAATCGTCAGCACGCCGATGGTATGATTGTCGATGACGAGTGGCAAGGCAATGAGGCTATTGATGCCGAAAGGTTCAAACTCCTGCCGAAGCCAAGCGAATTCTTCGTCATGGGCAATGTCTTTAATCGTATAGCTGCCTTTATTTCTCAAGGTTCGATGTGTGGGAAGCAACGAAGGATGTTGCAGGATTCGCTGGCAGATAGCAGTTTGAAAGGCTTCCTGATTGACTCCGGCGCAAGCGGCAGGTTCGACATGCACGCGATCTTGTTTTCCTCGCATCATGCCGATCCAGACCATTCGATATCCACCAAGCTCTACAATAATTTGACTGATATCTTTCAGGAACGTTTGTTCGTCGGTCGCCCGCACCATCGCATGATTCACGGCGCTGAGCACCTTCGAGCATCGATTTAACTTCTGCAATTCCTTGACATATTCTTTTCGCTCAATCGCATAATTAATCGCTCGAATCAGCAACGGGCCGTCCGCTTGACTTTTGACCAGATAATCCTGTGCTCCCTGTCGAACCGCCCTGGCCGCCAGCTCTTCGCTTGACATACCCGTCAAGACGATAATCGCGACATTCGGATAGTGTTGTTGAATTTGTTCGAGTGTTTCCATTCCAGAACTATCCGGCAGTGAAAGGTCCAGAAGCACGACATCGTAATGATTGGACTGAAGTTGGTTCAGTGCTTGTGAAAGCGTCGAGGCAAGGCTGATCTTAAACTGAACCGAAGCGATACTCTTAAGAGACACCTTCAGCAACAGGACGTCGCCGGGATTATCTTCCACCAGAAGGATTTTTATCGTTTTGTCTGTGGCCACCGCCTTCTCCTGCCTTCAACCGGACCGTTGACGACAAAACATAAGCATCGATACGGTTTCCGCGAATTCCGATATCTACGCTTTTGATTTAATCGTGTCGTCATTTCGGACCCCTGAGAAAAGTCGAAGGAGCTTTTGCTTGCCTACACCCTGCCGCTTCGACTTTTCGCATCGCCCGAAATGTTGACATCGTTAATACTACGACGATATTAAATCAAAAACATATTATAACAAATCAAGACATTCCGGTGAATGAAAATTTCTCATCCATTTTGCCGGTTTGCCGCGCCGGTTCTTCGAAGACTTTTCTTGGCGACTCGTCGCTGATTCAGTCCTGGATGAATTTATTGCTTTTTTGTCGAATTGTTTCGAACCAGGTACCGATTAACCGCCGACAGGTACGCTTGGGCCGATGCTTCGATAATATCCGTGCTCACGCCTCGTCCGCGGATCATTTGCCCGTCGATCTGAACTTCGAGGTTCACCTCGCCCTGGGCTTCCGTCCCGCTGGTCAGTGCCCGGATTTGATAATCCTGAAGCTTGATCTTCAATTTGCAAATCCGCTGGATGGCGCGATACGCCGCATCGATCGGGCCGTCGCCGGTGGCGGCGTCCTGGAACACCTGGCCGCCGACATTTTTCAGCCGAACGGTCGCGGTTGGCATGACCTGCGTGCCGCCTGTGGTCTGGAGCACTTCAAGCTCCCAGATCGACGGCGCCACCGAACTCAGCTGATCCATGATCGAGCAGATGTCCTCGTCGTAAATATCCTTTTTCTTATCCGCCAGAATCTTGAATTGTTCAAACGCCTTGTCGATCTGCACATCATCGACCTGATAACCCAGATGGGCGAGCCGATCTCGAAACGCATGCCGTCCGCTATGTTTGCCCAGAACCAGTTTATTGTTCGATATCCCCACATCGGCGGGGCTGATGATTTCATACGTGCTCGCATTCGACAGGACGCCGTGTTGATGAATTCCCGATTCGTGCGCAAATGCGTTTTCGCCCACAATCGCCTTGTTCCGCTGCACCATCATTCCGGTCGAGGTCGAAACCAGCCGGGATGTCGGATAAAGCCGGGTCGAATTGATCTGTGTTTGTTCCTTGTAATGATCGTTACGAACCTTCAACGCCATCACGAACTCTTCCAGCGAGCAGTTTCCCGCCCGTTCACCCAGCCCGTTAATGGTGCATTCCACCTGGCGAGCACCCGCCCGGACCGCTGCCAGAGAATTGGCCACCGCCAATCCCAGATCGTCGTGACAATGCACACTGATAACCGTCCCTGCGATATTCGGTACTTTCGCCATCAACATCGAGATCAATTCATAATACGCGTCCGGAACGGTGTACCCGACGGTATCCGGAATATTCACCGTCGTCGCGCCGGCCTCGATCACCGCCGAAACGACCTCCGCCAGGAATCCCGGATCGCTCCGCGTCGCATCTTCTGCGCTGAATTCCACATCGTCCACCAAACTTCGGGCAAAACGCGTATGTTCGGTCGACATTCGCAACACTTCCTCCCGGCTTTTCTTGAGCTTATACTTCATGTGGATTTCGCTGGTCGCACAAAAAACATGAATTCGTTTTTTCGCCGCATTCTTCAGCGCATCCGCCGCCGCCTGGATGTCCTTTTCCGTACACCGTGCCAGTCCCGCGATTCGCGAACTATGAACCACTTCCGAAACCGCCTGCACCGCCTCAAAGTCGCCCGGCGACGCAATCGGAAAACCCGCTTCGATCACATCCACGTTCAGCAGTTCGAGTGCCCGGGCAATTTCAATCTTTTGCTGAGTATTCAAAGACGCTCCGGGACATTGTTCGCCGTCGCGCAGTGTCGTATCGAAAATTCGAACGACGTCCTGTTCCTGTGCTGCCGTTGATGCGGATGATTTTGTTGTGGTCATGATTGTCTTCCTTAATTATCGGTTAAAAAAAAAGCCCTGCGATTCACTCGCAGGGCTTGACAGTTTTTAAAACAAATTGAGGTTTCACATCTCGCTTGTCGCTATTTTTTTTATGAAACCGCTTCGATACGTCAACCCTGCGATAGGCGTAGTCGTAGCGCCGAAGCTAAAGCTAGCTCTAGAGCGAATTTCGTCGCATGGTTGACTACGTGATCCATTTTCTTTTCTTTCACAGGGCGTTTAAACAAATATCGACCTTCATAATTATGGCAAATCACCGCTGCAATGTCAAGTTGATATTTTTCGACATCGTTTCGCCCCTGCGTCTGCGGTCCCAGAGAAAAGCCCAGGAAACGTCCCTGCAACGTCACCTTTTGCGGTCCCTGAGCCTGTCGAAGGGACATTTGCTTGCCGACGCCATGTCCTTTCGGCAAGCTCAGGGATCAAGAAATTAATAATGATGCAATAATATTAAAGAAAAGTTTTGTAAATCCCCGCAAAAAGAGAAACGATGCCTGTTGTACTTCCTTGTGGCAAAAATATAAGTATAAATGACTATGATCGTCAACAGTGTGATTGTGGAAGTCCACCGTTGCGCCGTTGACCTCCCCCGCGCCCTCGTTGACTTCCCTCATGGTCTCGTTGATGTCCCCACAGCGTCGGTGATCTCCCCGACTGCCTCGTGGACCTCCTCGATTCGATGATGCTTCTTTTCGGCGATGCCGAAACCGTCGGGCCGGGGCTTTGCGGTTTGATCCGGCTGAAAACGCTGGCGAACCTCCCGGCAATCTGATAAACTCGCCGGCACTTTTTGAGAGAGAGTTATTTCATCATGATGACCGGAACGCAACTGGACAATGGATTGCTTTACGCAGGCCTGGGGGTGTGGGGAATTCTTCTCATCCGCTGCATCCGGCATGGCAACTTTCTGCGGATCGATCCGAAACCCGATCCGTCGGCGATTCATCTCAACTGGCAGCTTGTCGCGCTGGTTCTGGTTTTTTTTCTTATGATCAGCGGTTTGATTCGTGAGGTTTGGTCTGTTCTGCGAATCCATCCCGACGGACCGCCCGAACTTCGCGAGCTGACCTTCCAGATGCTGACCGACTGTGTCGCCAAAACCCTCGCCGCGATGGGAATGATCGTGATTTTACAGCGGACCATGACCGGTCAAACCTTCTGGGGCGGGAAAACCCTCTTTAAATCCGACAAGCCCGGCCGGGTGACCTTCTGGATAAAACTGCCGGCTCTGGCGATGGTGATTTATCTGGCGGGCTTTCCCTGGATCAACAAATTCCTGCTCTGGATCGGCGTCCTTTTGGCCGATAAGGTCTTCAACCTGTCCGCTCCTCAAGGCCACCAGGTCTTTCAATTACTCAACAGTCCCCATAGTTCTCTGGTCATCAAAACTTTTCTGATTCTGCTCGCCGGCGTGATTTCGCCGATCGCGGAGGAACTGTTTTTTCGGGGCATGGTCCAGAATCTCGCGTATAAAAAATTCCGTCACACCGGCTTGGCCATAACCCTTACCGCCGTGATCTTTACAGCCGTTCATATCCCCATGTATCATCAGTTTCTTTCTCTCTTTGCCTTGGGGCTTGTTCTGGGTTGGAGCTATTACCGCTTTCGCAGTTTGCTCGTTCCGATCGCCGTGCATATTCTGTTTAACGCCACCACCCTGATTCTGTGGTCGCTGGGGTTTGCGGAATAAATCCCCTTCAAGTCGCCATAAAGCCCCACATCAATAAAAGTAAAACATTTTTGATTTTAAAAGCCATATTCCCGATGATACAATCTTCGCTCAAACCGCCGATAGAATTAAAATCCATTGTTCCGAAATGCAATCCGCCAATTTTGGAAAAGCCTGGGGAATAAGCCTTCGTCTGCATCGTGTGGGAGTTTCCAAAAAGGCAAAATTCGATCCTGATAAATTGCCTCAAGTGTAAACAAAATATGATTAAGCGGCAAAAAGCACAGGCCCCTCGGTTGGCCCACAGGTCCGCAGGGGCCTGACCCTATTTTTATTTCGCTTGGCGCGACAGTGCCTTGTTTCGTATCGTTTCATAATCCGGCAATCGGGAATACACCGCGTCCATGAACTCATCGACCGGATCGATCTGCGACTTTCGCCAAAGCTCCGACAGATGTTCAATAACCAGCTTGCGATACAGTTCCTGTTCGAGCTTGCTCTTGACCTGTTCCTGCGCAGTACTGAAATCAATCGCTTTGCCTTCGTTGATTTCGCTCACCTTTAAAATGTACAGCTTGCTGTCGATTTCTATTGGCTCGCTGATCGCATTCGCCTTCATCGAAAACGCTTTTTCTTCCAGCGCCTTGAGTCGATAACTGCCCTGAGAAATCCACCCCACGGTTCCGCCCAGTTTTCCGCTCGCCGCTGTCGAAACCTCCTTCGCCACAACTGAAAAATCTTCCCCCGCCTTCAATCGTTCCTGAACCGCCAGTCCCCGGCTGCGAACCTTCATCCACGCCTGCTTTTTCTGTTCCTCGTTCGCCGTCGACCACGTCACTCCGTCGTCCAATTCCCGTTCCACATCCAGTTCTATTAACGACAAGTGCACCTTCGCAGGCTCATGAAATTCATCGATATGCTTTTGATAATAGCTCCACATCTCATCCCGCGTCACCACAACTTTCGGCTTCATCCGCTCGCGAAGATATTGCTGCGTCACGAGTTGTTTGCGAAGCTGCATCCGCAACGCTTCCAGGGTCGAACCCTGTTCCGCCAGAATTTTTTCCAGTCGAACCGTCGATCCGCCCGCCTCGTGATTGGCCAGCTTTGCCACTTCCTTGTCCACCGCCTTGACGATCGCCGGGTCCTGATCTTCCGGAATCCGTGCCGCGATTTCCTGATACAACAGTGTTTCAGAAATCAAATCCCGCGTCGCCATCATAATCATTTCTTCGGCCCGTCGATAATACACCGCTTCATTGAACGTCATCGCCGTCGATTCAAGTTCAGACCGAATCCGCGTCAAAATATCCTGTGATGAAAGATTGTCCCGATTCACCTTCAGTATCGCCGCTCCGATGGATCCTGTCGGACGTGTCGTGGCCTTGAAATCTGAAATCTCTTTTCGTATTCGCGGGCGATCCACCTCGGTGGGCTGCGAACTGCCCGGTTCCGCCTTGGGTTCCTGCAGTTCTTCATATAACGTCGGTCGGGTCTCCGGTTCTTTGGCTTCCACATTGCGCGTAGTCACCGGCTCACGAGTCGTGGAAAACTCCCGTTCCTGCGACAAAGGTTTGCATCCCGCAATAAACAAAACCGCGACGACGATTGCTCCAACTCCTGCCGGCTTTATATGATCATTCATTTCATGGTTACCTGTTTCAAACAGCCCTGACGTTGTCTCCATTGCCTCCAAAAGTTCAATTATAGCAAACTCGTCCGGCAAGTAACATCACAAACGAAATCTCAATATGGAATAATCTTCGCCAATCGCCCGTAATGGATCTCACGCCGTCGCCTCGGCAATCACAAGCTCGCTGCTCATCGGAGACGCCAGACGAACCACGATCCCGCGTTCCAATAGTTCCGCTCCGGAATGGACACTCGTTTCGCCGCTGTTATCCCACAAAACTCGATACTGTCTGGATCGATCCACTCCTCGCAGTCGAAGGACATAATCTTCTTCCGCCCGGCCCGCAAGCCTGAACAATCCCGCCACAACTTTATTTTTATCCGATGCCCCATATTCCACAACACACCAGCCTTCAGGTTGATTTCCCGAAATAATCGGCGTATGGTGATAAACGCGACAGGTCCGGATCATCGGCCGAAAGTGCTTCCGATAAAGCTCTATAGCGTGTCGGATCCGTTCTCGAAGCTCCGGATACATGTCTTCCTTATCAGTCCATAAACCGACAACACACGGATTGCCGCTCAAAAATGCGACCCGAATCTGTAAATCGAGACTACCGCCCAGATGCGCATCCATCGCGGTTCCCATAAGTCGTACCGTCAGTTCAGGCGCCAAAGCATACATCATCGTCGAAAGCGTTCTCGCAGACCTTGGCATCACGTTGTAATCACTGATCCACGTATAGTGCGTTCTCGACATCATCCCCAGATCGGTTCTCCCTCCGCCGCCCGCGCAATTTTCGATAATCAACCCCGGAAATCGTTTCGCGATGCGTTCCAGAATTCCATACCAGGACTCATAGTATCGCCAGAGATTATTTTCCGGAAATCCATGCCTCAGGTTATATCCGCCCTCACCCGGGCTTTCGTTATAATCGATACGGAACAAATCCAACTGGTATCGTTCCACCAGGCGAGCAATCTCCTGCTCCACCCACTTCGCGACCTGAGGTTTCGCCAGATCCAACTGATTATTCAGTGTCGTTCCATCCCGCTCAATCAACCAATCCGGATGAGCTTTGATAAGATTACTCTCTTGATGCCCCGCCTCGATCCAGCACCAGAGACCGCACAATAATCCCTTGCTTCGTGCATAATCGAACACAGGTTCAAGTCCGTTCGGCAGCCTGTCTTGTGTATGCCAATCGCCGGTTGTGAGTCCCCAGTGCTGACCCACCCGGCCGTTCCAGCAGGCATCGACGGTAAAAATATCGGCTCCGATTTCCGCCGCCACGTCGATTTGTTTTCGCATATTTTCTTCCGTGGAGTTGAGTTCAATATCATGCCCGCTGTGATTGAAACTCACCAGATTTTCCTTGCCCGCCGGTGGCGCAGGAATCACCGATCGACGCTGATGTTCATGTAAAACCTGTACCATGTCCGTCAGATCGCCATGCATGCATCCAAAATGCACCGTCGGTGTTTTAAGGGTTTCCTTCGGATCGATCACACGCATCGGCCCAGGTGATCGAGGCCCCGCCTGCAAAAACAAGAAGGGTGGGTCAGGCCGAACCATTGTCCGCTCGTCCACGCGGGGAATCGCCCGAATCGCCCAGTTCCCCGACCATGCCAACTGAACCACAAAAATCTGTCCCGAAGCCTCATCACGAAAATAGGCAATCGGATGTCCCCAGCCGCTTCTACCCACATCCTGCCCGATCTCCAGCGTCTCGCCCTCAATTCTCCGCCATTGAAAATCACCTTCCAGGAACCCTTTGTTCTGCACATAATATCCCATCGAATACGGCGAGTGTGTTGTCAAAAAAACCGGAAGACCGTACCAGCCCTTATGTCCGCTTTGAATGGGAAATACCCGCCCGGACCACACCCAAACCTTACTCATCACGATGGGCTTGTCCCTGCAATTTTCTATTTCAAGCCAGCGTGTCAAAATAGCTGTTCCATCGAGCAACGTATGGACCCCAACCTTCACAGGCCGCTCCTGATGTTCAAGTTTCACCACCACCTGCTTCTTTGAATCATCATTCGTCGGAATTTCTTCCATCCCGATATATCGCCATCCCCGATGCAGAGTTTGCCCGTCGAGTTCGAGCCCAAAGGCGGCATTATGCTCCAGCGGACCATATTCCAGCGGATCGTAATCCACAATCCCCACGGTCGACCAGTTCCGCACCACCCAACGCCCCTGAATCAATCCCTCCTCATACATCGTAAGTCCATTATTATATCGTACCACCGGCACATCCGATTCGATACACCGCACCACAGGCTTGATCTGTTTCATGTCTTTTCTTCTTTCTTCATTCATTGATTTCAATATCGAATATCCAACGTTCTTCTTGGCAAACTTTGCCCACCATCTTCCTTCTCTTCCCAAAGCCCAAAGCCCGCCAAACCTCCCCTCCATCCTCGCAACTCCTCTTGTTTCACGCCATATCTCATTGTATACTTTACATGACTTTTTGTCGCATGCGTGAAAGGAGCCTTCGTGGATACCATCCTGAATCAAACATTTCGGCTGGAGTATATCGCCGGCGATGTAACCCATTTTCCCGAAATCAGCGACACCGGCCGACGAAATCTTCCGTACATGGTCCTTTCATATCAAAAAAAAGGATCCTGCCGCTTTTTCTTCAAAGAAGGTCCTCCCAAAACCGTCAATGCAAACAAACTCATCGTCATCCCCGCAGGTATTACCCACCAAGCCTTCTCGCTGACAAAAAACTCAACCTATTACTGGATTCACATCAACTATTTCGTCATGAACAACATCGACCTCTTTTCTTTTGTTGAAATCCCCTCAATCATTGGCGGAAAAATCGCTTCCCGTATCGGCGAAATCATCAAAAACTGGATTCGTTTCACCCGGCAGGTTCCTCCCGACCAAATTATCCGAATCAATGCTAAAAAAAACGAGATCGGCTTCGAAATCCTGGGAACCCTCGCAAATTTAATCAAGCCCTTCCCTGAAAATCAGTCCAGGCTTAAATATATCCATCAAATTCAACCCGCCCTCGACCGAATTCATCAGGATTATACCAAGTGCATAGGCCGGGACGATCTGGCCGAGTGCTGCCGCCTCTCCGCTTCGCAATTTCATCGCGTTTTTGTTCTCGCAATGGGAATTACCCCGATGGAATACCTCCGAAACCTCCGCATCCGACGGGCCAAGCAACTTCTGATCACCACCGATCTTACCATCGGTGAAATTACCCGCCTGGCAGGCTACAACGACCCCTTTATCTTCAGCCGTTACTTCAAACACAAGTGTGGCCTGAGTCCGGAACACTATCGCCGAAATATTAAAAAACATCAACTTTTCGGTCGCTGAGCCTGTGGTCCCTGAGCTTGTCGAATGGGTCGAAGCGACACGGCGTAAGCAAGCAAAAGACCCTTCAACTTCCCTCAGAGTCCGAAACGACGATACGTTTAAATCAAAAAGTGTATCACATCCCCACATCAAAAAAAAGGCATGGCTGCCTTCGATGCACGCCATGCCTTGTTTTGTCTTTTACCAACGTTTCATTAAACGGTATACGTCGATGCCTTGGTATCCCCGCCTCTACCGGTCCAGTTGGTATGGAAAAATTCTCCACGCGGTTTATCCACTCGCTCGTAAGTGTGAGCGCCGAAATAATCCCGCTGCGCCTGAAGCAGGTTCGCCGGCAGCCGCTCACTGCGGTAACCGTCAAAATACGCCAACGCCGAGCTGATCGCCGGCATGGGAATCCCCAGCGTAACGCCCAGGGTCACCACACGCCGCCAGGACGCCTGGTTGGCTTCCATCACATCCTTGAAGAATGGATCGACCAGCAAATTGGTCAGCCCGCGATTGTTATCAAAAGCTTCTTTGATCTTGCCCAGGAACTTCGACCGGATAATACATCCGCCTCGCCACATCAGGGCGATCCCGCCATAATTCAAATTCCATTGATATTCCTTCGCCGCAGCCCGCATGAGCTGATAACCCTGAGCATAGGAAACAATCTTGGCCGCATAAAGAGCCTTCCGCAGATCCGTAATCATCTGACTCTTATCGCCGGTGAATTCGGCAACATCCGCTTTGATCACCTTGGCCGCCTGAACACGTTCTTCCTTGATCGCCGACAAACAACGAGCAAACACAGCTTCGCCGATCAAAGTCAACGGCTGACCGGAATCCAACGCCGCCACGACGGTCCATTTGCCCGTCCCTTTTTGACCCGCGGCATCCAGAATCAAATCGACGACATCCTGGCCTTCTTCATTCTTAAAGCCAAGAATATCGCGAGTAATCTCGATCAAATAAGAATCGAGTTCGCTCTGGTTCCATTCCGTAAAAACCTTGTGCATCTCTTCATTACTCAAACCCAACCCGCGTTTCATCAGATCGTAGGTCTCGCAGATCATCTGCATATCGCCGTACTCGATACCGTTATGAACCATCTTCACGAAATGACCGGCCCCGTTTTCTCCCACCCAGTCACAGCACGGTTCGCCCGATTCGGTATGAGCGCAAATCTTCTGGAAAATGTCTTTAACAAAAGGCCACGCCGCCGGACTTCCGCCGGGCATCATGGATGGCCCTTTCAACGCGCCTTCCTCCCCGCCTGACACGCCCGTGCCGATATAGAGCAACCCCTTGCTTTCAACGTATTGGGCCCGGCGGATCGTATCCGGAAAGTGCGAATTACCGCCGTCGATAATAATATCGCCCTTTTCCAGATGCGGAAGAAGTTTTTCGATGAAATCATCCACAGGCTGACCCGCCTTAACCAGCATCATCACCTTCCGAGGACGCTTGAGGCTTTTCACCAGTTCTTCAATGGTATGACAGCCGACAAAATTCTTGCCCTTGCCCCGACCCTGAATGAAGGCATCGACCTTATCCACCGTCCGGTTGAACACCGCCACGGTAAAACCCTTGCTTTCCATATTGAGCACCAGGTTTTCACCCATTACCGCCAATCCGATCAATCCGATATCCGCCTGTGCCATGAGTCTTTCTCCTGTCTTTCCTGTTTAAGTGAATTAACAACAAAACCATCTTTCCCAATCTAATGCTATTTTGCACGATTCAGATTATGCCCCCGACTCCGGCGCGTCAAGCATCCACCACCGCTGATGGACCATTATACAACAAAATTGGCCGTTCATAAAGAACCCACCCTCATCCCGACACCATACCCCAACACTCAATATTTAAGAATTGCTCTTTCCATAAAAGTCTGTTATCATGAACTACAAATAAATGGATAATAAATAATATAAACCCTCATACTCAAGGAGATCGTGATGGAAGCGGCCCGAAACAACCTTCAAGCTCAGAGTGTCTCGCTCTAAAGCGGGGTTCGCCTTCGATTTCTGTCCCATCCGTGCAATGCGCTTGCTACGCACGAAAGTGACCCTCTCGATCAGCCCCGCTTAAAGTCGGCGGCATTCTTACTTTACCGTCTCAGGATATTTACTGTGTCATTCCGCGCCTTGGGTGCGCCTTTAATTAAAAGGATATCAATATGTTTACTCATATTCATCGATCAATGGAACGTGTCGTTCGAGTGATTTGTGTTTCGGAACATCGTTTTAAAATTCAATTCAAACAACAAACACTCAAAGGAGTTTCCATTGAAAAACTTTTGCAAATCAAAGGATGTCGAACATCCTGATCAAACTTTTATCTGTGAACATTGTGGCCGGGTAGTCCCTGGCATCGTCGACGGCTCGGAGCACCGAAATCACTGTCCAAGCTGCTTGTTCAGCTTGCACGTCGATATCAAAATCGGTGACCGCCGTTCAGGCTGTCGGGGTCTCATGGAGCCGATTGCGATCACCGTCCGCTACAACGGCGAGTGGGCGATTGTCCATCGTTGTCGAAAGTGTCAACTCATTCGCACCAATCGCATCGCAAGCGACGATCACGAACTAGCCCTGATATCTCTGGCGGTTCGGCCGCTAGCCAGACCACCGTTCCCACTCGAAAGTCTGGATCCGAGCCAGCCCCCGACCACCACCTGAATCACCCGGCAAACTTAGAACGTGTGTGAAAAGGGTATCCCGCCTATAATTGGCTATGAAGACTCTTTATCCAAGTGATTTAACGGATGCTCAATGGGCGATCATTGCTCGGCTGATTCCGCCAGCCAAGGCGGGGGG
>JAAZAW010000113.1 GCA_012514125.1 Phycisphaerae bacterium
CCGCTCAAGGCGCGAAAGAAAGTTTGAATCGCGGTTTACAAGTGGCCTTTCGGGCCGGAGCCGTGATGGGGCTGGTTGTTGTCGGCTTTGGGTTGCTTGATATTACCCTCTGGTTCTATCTTCTTACGCAGGTTTTGCCGAAACATTTCGAGATGTTCCACGGAATCAGCATTGTTGAAGTAACCGTGATTATGTTGACATTCGGTATGGGTGCCAGTTCTCAGGCGCTTTTTGCCCGTGTCGGCGGTGGTATTTTCACCAAGGCGGCGGATGTTGGAGCGGACCTGGTTGGTAAAGTTGAAACGGGCATTCCGGAAGACGATCCGCGTAATCCCGCGACGATTGCCGATAACGTAGGCGATAATGTTGGTGACGTGGCCGGTATGGGCGCCGACCTTTACGAGAGCTATTGCGGTTCCATTTTGGCGACTGCGGCCCTTGGTGTGGCAGCGGCTGTATCGATGGGCTTGGGGATGGATGCGGCGATCAAGCTGCTGATTGCCCCGATGGTGCTGGCCGGTTTCGGTATTATTTTGAGTTTGATCGGTATTTTTATGGTGCGCACGAAAGAAGGCGCGTCGATGTCCCAGTTGATGGGTGCGTTGAACCGAGGAGTCAATGGTTCAAGCGCCTTGATCGTGGTGGCTGCTTTTGCTGTTTGCTATTATTTGATGAAAGATATTCCCGGCGTCAACTGGTTGGGGATGAGTATCGCGATTGTCGCGGGTCTGGTTTCCGGTGTTGTCATTGGTAAGGCCACGGAAGTTTACACCAGTTACGATTATTCACCGACGAAGGAAGTGGCTAAGAGTTCGCTCACCGGTCCGGCGACGGTTATTATCTCGGGTATCGCGGAAGGTATGAAATCGACGTGGATGTCGATCACGACGGTTGTCGTCGCGATTATGGTCGCGTACACTTTTGCCGGTGGTAATCAGAGTATGCTGTTGGGTCTTTATGGTGTTGGTATCGCCGCGGTCGGTATGCTCGCGACGCTGGGTATTACGCTGGCGACGGATGCTTATGGTCCTATCGCCGACAATGCCGGTGGTAACGCGGAAATGACACACCAGGACCCCGAAGTTCGCAAACGCACCGATGCCCTGGACAGCTTGGGTAACACTACCGCGGCTGTGGGTAAGGGATTTGCGATTGGTTCGGCGGCTCTGACGGCTTTGGCGTTGCTCGCTTCGTATATCGAAGAAGTTCGAATCGGTCAGGTTCGTGAAGCCGAACCTGCGATTGTAGCCACCTACGGCGATGAAGCCCGGGTTGGCGATGTGGTTTACCTTGGCGCCGGTAAATTCGCGATCGCTGAAGCGGACGCGAAAGGCAGGATTGTCGGTAAGTCCTATATGGGGCTGATGATGCCGAAAAAGGTTGAAGTGGTCCAGGGTAAAGTCAATCTGAATCTTGGAGAAGCCGATGATGACAAGGTTTTGACGGGCACGATTTCCCAGGGCGACCAGAGTGACAATGTTCGTCTGGTTCTTGCGGAAACCGCCTCGCTTCGTCAGTATATGGACTTTTACGACGTGACGCTGCTGAACCCGAAGGTTCTGAGCGGTATGTTCTTCGGTGTGTTGCTGGTGTTCCTGTTCAGTGCGTTGACAATGAAGGCTGTCGGCCGCGCGGCCCAGTCGATGGTTCAGGAAGTTCGGCGACAGTTCCGCGAAATCAAGGGCATTATGGAAGGCAAGGCCAAGCCGGAATATGCCAAGTGCGTGGAGATTTCCACTGCCGGTGCGCAGAAGGAAATGATTCTGCCGTCATTGCTGGCTTTGATTGTACCGATCGTGATTGGTCTGCTGTTGGATGTTCCCGGAGTTCTGGGGCTTTTGGCGGGCGGTCTGACTTGCGGTTTTGCGATGGCAATTTTCATGGCCAACTCCGGCGGCGCGTGGGATAACGCCAAGAAGTTCATCGAAACCGGTGAATACGGCGGCAAGGGTTCAGCCAATCATAAGGCGACCGTTGTCGGGGATACCGTCGGTGATCCGTTCAAGGATACCTGCGGCCCGAGCTTGAACATTCTGATCAAGCTCATGAGTATGGTTTCGGTTGTGTTTGCGGGCTTGATCGTCAAGTTCGCTCCGCAGATATCAGCCTGGCTGCACATGAACTAACCGAAGGTTAGTTTCAAAAACACTAAAAGGGCACGGAAACGTGCCCTTTTTTATTTTCATATGTTGGGGACAAGACGAATCTGATTGAATATTGTCGCCGTTTCGGACCCTTCAATTTTTCTCAAAGACCACAGGCTCAGCGAGCGACAATTCGGCAGTGAGGAAGAAAAAGAGGATATTTTTCAGGGCAGTCGCATGAAAATTTTCCGGTTCATTCTTTTAAAGTGAATCCCAGCACCATCAGGAGATAATCCCGCTGATAATCCAGGTTGGAAGTTAAAATTTATAAGTTAGTAAAACGTTGTTTGACTTCTATCGCTGAGTCTGTGATTTCTGACCCAAAGCCCGCCCGGGTGGCCGAATGCAAATTTTCGGGGAAATAAGCAATCCCAAAATTCATAAGCGCTTTATTTGAATGAAGATAAGAACGAAAAATATTTATATTTTTCTCGATTTGACCTGGGCCAGAACTTTGAAGGATGCAAACCGACGGCTATTTTCATGAGTTTGCATCGTTTTTCATGTTTTTTTCA
>JAAZAW010000114.1 GCA_012514125.1 Phycisphaerae bacterium
TGTTATCTCTCGAATATCCGGGGTCCGACATGAAAAAAACATGAAATTAGATGCAAATACATGAAAATTGCACCGAGTTTTCATCTTTCAAGGTTCCTGCCCAGGTCAAATCGACAAAAATAAAAACATTTTTCATTCTTATCTTCAGTCAAATAAAGCGTTTATGAATTTTGGGTATTTTTATTTTTCCGAAAATCTGCATTTGACCACCCGTGTGTCGGGCTTGGGGTGGTTGACTTTGGGCCGACAACCACAGTGATAGTGATCGAAGTTAAATAACTTTTTAACTTTCAACTTCCAACTTCTAATTTATAACTTTTTAACTTCTAATTTCTAATTTCCAACTTTCAACTTCCAACCGCCTTTTCCGTCACTCTCTGCCATTTGAATTGCTCTTTGAGTCTGGCCCACAGGCTCTCGGCGATGGCCTGCATGCCCTGGTCGCCGGGATGCCAGTTGACTCCGCCGTTGGTGAATCGTTTTTCAGCGGCGGCCCGATTGGCCGGTTTGCCGGACAGGGAGGAAATATCGACATAGACGGCGCGCTGATTTTTCGCGGCTTCGCGAATCAAGGGATCGAACTGCGGGTTGCCCCATGTGCTCAGGCAGAAGATGGCCGGATTGCTTTTTTCCTTCAGTGAGGTCAATATTTTTTCGTAGGGTTTTTGCAGTTCCTCGACGTTCGCCTTGCCGCGGAAATTATCGCCCAGTTGGACGATGACAAGATCAGGCTCATAGTCCAGATACGCCTCGCCGCCGATCATCTTGCTTTCATCGGCAGGGCGAGTGATTCGCAGTTCGGGTTTAAACTGAGGCTGGACCTGACAGATCTTCGCATAGACCTGATGCACATAATCTTTTTCCTGAGACGAAGCCGCCATGCCGTAATTGCCATTCCAACCAAGGTTACCATTCGGACCATGCTGAGAGATGCTGTTGCCGATCACGAGGATTTTTTTGACGATTGTTTTATTTCGCTGCAAGTATTCTTTGATCACTTTCGCGCGAGCGGTCATTTCTTTAGGTGGGAGGGCAGGTTTTTTTCCCGGTGTTCCATATGTGGGATATTTCAATCCGGAATTTACCTCGGCGATACCGGTTCGGAGATATTTTCCATTTGCATCATACAAGTCAACTTCGTCTCCGGCATCGAGATTCCAGACCCGGGCTTCTTTCAATGCGTGATAGTTCCAGTCCCAACCGAGTTTTTCAAAGATTTCGATGCAATCACGCAGATATTCCTCCGCACCCGGAGCCCAGCGTGGAGCGCTGAATTCTCCGACCCATATCCGGACTCCATGTTTCTTTTGATATTCGATGGCCGGGGCATATTCCTGGAGCAAGTGTTTTTTATCCCATCCACCACCGCCGCTATCTCCGAAGACACCGGGCCAGGCGAGGATATTCTGATGCTGAACGCCCTGATGTGTGTATTCAACCGGCTGATAGACGTGGACGGAGTAAATCAATTTCTGATAAGGGTCTTTGAGCAGTGGAAAGCCCTTGAATCCCCAGCAGAGCATGCCCGGTCCCGGTTCGATGGCGATGGGGTGGCGGGTATCTATTTTTCGGATTTCATTAATAATCTTTTGCGCCCAGATGGGCCAGTTTGCGGGATAACTCGGCTGGCTATGCACCACGGTCCAATCCAGCGGCTCATTCCACAAATCAAACCAGATGACCTGATCACGATCCTTGCATATTTGGGCAATCTGCTTCCAGCAGTCGATCATCGCTTTTAGATTAGTTTCATCTTGCCACCACAGGTGCGAATTCTGCCGTCCGTCGGAAGAATATTTTTTGGGATTATCGATGGGAAGCTGGTGCAAATCAAGAACAACCGCCAGTCCCAACGATTTTGCGATATCAAGTCCTTTGGGGAGGTCGGCCATCAGTTTATCCCAGGTGGCTTTCACCGAAGGCATCTTCATTTCGGTCATTCGCCAGACGTCGGGACAGATCATATATCGAACCTGATTGGCATTCCACTTGTTGACCGCTTCTTCCAGAACGGCCTGATCCATGGAAACAACGGTAAAACCGCGGTAGCGTACCTCCGGTGCCGCATCTGTAATCGAAATGGCGACATTCAATACCGTAATGACAAGAAAAGCCGACACTATTTTTTGTCGAGTAGACATAATATAGTTCCTTTCATGTCAAGATTTAACACTTCTCAATTGCATGAGGAACGACAATGCCCCTCACGGAACCGGACTTGTAGATTTCCCACATCCGGCTCTTCGGCTTAACTCACTTTACACATGGCAACATAAAACTTATGCACTATCTCCGGTTTCGGCAACGGATAACGCTCAAGATATTCTGTGAAATTTGCCCAATTCATCTTACGCTTCTGGCTACGCCGGTTGAGCCATTTTCGCACCATCTTATACGGAATTGACTTATTGAATGCGCGGTACTTTAATGTCAATAAACTATTTCAGGCAGTATGAGCTTCGAAATCGGATATCGTGACATTAGCCCCCGCGCACGAAGTAAATGGAATTAGTATTAATCGTCAGCTGATAAAACTTCGCAATACTCGCATAGTTTTCGCTCACACCATAGTACTGAAAATGACCGCGAAGTTTGGCTGCCAGAATCGTCCACCAGTCTTTCGTCTTCACCTGATTGCGAATCGACTTCAGCCAGTCATTCATCTCCCGGCATTTGGCAGCAAATTTCTTACCGCTCGTCTTTCGACCCGGCTTAAAATAGCCCGATCGAGAGATATCGCAATAGTGCGTAAAACCCAAAAAGTCAAACGTATTGGGCTTTCGGTTCTGAGCTTTGGCATTTTCACTCTCAAAGCGGCCAAAGGTTATCCTTCGGCTCTTGGTCGGGTGAATTTCCAATCCAAACTTTTCGAACCGGTTCTTCAAGGCTCGCTCAATACGTTCCGCATCATCTGCATAGCGGACCACGCAAACGAAATCGTCGGCATATCTTACAAGTTCACAGTAACCTCTTACATGACTTTTCACCGTCGTCTCAAACCATTCATCCAGCACATAATGCAGGAAAATATTCGCTAACATCGGGCTAAGGATACTGCCTTGCGGAGTCCCCTTGTCCGACTTGACCCGTTGACCATCGTCGATATATCCGGCTTTCAAAAACTTCTCTATCAAGGTCAATAATGATGTATCCGAGATTCTTATTCGGATAAATTCCATGAGCTTGTCATGGTCTACATTATCGAAAAAGCCTTTGATATCCGCTTCGACAATATGGTTCACCGGCTGAAACATGATCAGGTCATTAAGTTTCTTCAATGCCTGATGACAGTTCCGCTCTGGACGAAAACCATAAGAGCAATCCAGAAAGTCCTGCTCGTAGATGCTCTCAAGTATCCACGTGATACCACGCTCTACGATCTTGCTCTCAAGGGCGGGAATCCCCAACGGACGAGTTTCGTAATCGTTCTTGGGAATATAAACGCGTCTCGCCGGTAGCGGCTTATACGTCTTCCGCTTTAACCTTGAAACCAGTTGCTCCAGATTATTGTCCAGGTCAGCTCCGTATTCCTGCCGGCTTATGTCGTCAATTCCTACCGCCCTATTCCTGTTGAGGCTCTGGTAGCAATCCCGGAGATATTCAACATCAAGCAAATGAGCCAGGCTCGTAAACTTAAATGTATGGTCTCTCTGGGCATGACCGGTTATGAGAGATAACTTCAACCATGTTTTTCCAATCTCGGGGTATTGCATGTTTAAAATTTACCTCTCTGCGTTAAACCGCTGACCCCTTCGAGTGGACGACACATCCCGCCGGGCATTACCCCGGCTACGCCTCTACTACGAGTCAGTCCGACTACCGAAACGCCATACCGCTTCGTCGCTTTTTCAGCTCCTGGGCAGCTTCCATTCGGAACGCTTCGGTTCTCCCAAGTTCCAATGTAGACCGTTCGTTCGCCTGCCACGGACTTAGACCCCGACACGTCGGATATACACTCGCCTTTAGCGTGCACACCGATACTGGCTTTCAGGATATGAAACCCTTGGCCCAATGCAACAAGGATTATTTCGGGGCTCAATACCTTCACTTGCGTTGTGGCTGACATAACACCTTTCCCGAGGCTTCGCATAAGTCGTTACCTCCTTATACGCCCGGTTCCGTTACGGCCCGATGGCTAGTCTTTAACCGTGCTGGATTGTCCAGCTTGCCTACATTAGCTTCGCTTGGCACACTCATATTTTCGGCTCAAAACATAATTTTTTAATTTTTGAAACGAACGAAAAGAA
>JAAZAW010000008.1 GCA_012514125.1 Phycisphaerae bacterium
AACCCTCCTCGGCAGCATCGGCTCTGAACAAATCGCCGAAGAACTCTCCCACGCGGATATCTTTGCCCTGGTTTCATACGAAGAAGGCGCCCCGATGAGCATTGCCGAAGCCATGGCCGCCGGCGTGCCCGTCATCACTTCCAATCGCTGCGGCATGCCTTACATGGTAAGTGACGGAGAAACCGGATTCCTGGTCGATCCCGATCAGCCCGATGAAATCGCTTTGTGCATGAAACGAATCTTACAAAACCAGAATCTGGCTCGGCAAATGGGATTCCGCGCACATACTCTTGCCCTGGATCGTTTTCATCCCGATCGCGTCGCCGGCCGCACACGCGATATCTATCTGAGAGTCCTGAGTCGGCGATAGGAAATAACTTTCATGGAACTGACCAATCTCCAATTACGACGATTTCCCCATCCCTGGCGGGCAATGCTTGCCATTTGCAGTGATCTGGATGAAACCCCCGACCGCCGAACCTACTGGGAAATCATGCGATTTCTCAATACAACCCAAACCACCGCCATGGGCACCGGCGCAGGACTTGAAGTCGGAAACAGTATTTATTTCAATATGCCCAATACTCAATTTTCCTATTGGAATGCCGATCCCGCCGGCAGGGAAATGATCCAAAATCTCATTCAAAGCGGACACATCGATTGCATCCATTCCTTCGGCGATCTAGCCGAAACTCGCGCCGACGCAGCCAAATCGCTCGACGAACTTACTCATCACAATTGCCGAATAAAAACATGGATCGATCACGCCCAGGCGCCGACAAACTTCGGCTCGGATATCATGCAAGGCCATGGCGATCAACCAGACCATGATGCCTATCACGCCGACCTCTCTACACAATACGGCATTCGTTACATCTGGAGAGGACGTGTCACCAGCATGATAGGCCAGGGAACCACCGCCCATTACCGCGACCTCTTCCAATGCGATCATCCCGCATACTCAAGCCGAACCATCCTGAAAGAATTCACCAAACGTACCCTGGGCACACTCGGATATCCCAAATATCAACTAAATGCCCTGAACGACGTCATGATCGAAACTGAACTTCGAGATGGCCGAAAAACCTATGAATTTCTCCGTTCCAATCCCTGCTGGCAGGGCGTCAGTGCCGCAACGACCGCCGAAGGTCTTGCCTCCGTTTTGACCAACACGTTCCTGGATAATCTGATTCGCCGACAAGGATTTTGTATCTTATATACTCATCTTGGAAAAATTAAAGATCCTCGCCTGCCGTTCACTCCCCGCACGCAAGACGCGCTTCGCCGACTCGCCCGGTATGTTCAGGAAAATCAAATTCTCGTCACCACGACCTCCCGATTGCTCGATTATGTTCTGGCCATACGAAATATCTCCCCATCCATCATTGTGTCCAACAACAAAATAACGATCAACCTGATTCGCAGAAATATCCCCTCGCATCATATTCAATCGTCCGATATTTCATTGGAAGGAATCAGTATGGATGTGCCGGCAAACATTCAGGTCAATTTGCTGGCCGACGGTAAACCCATCGCCCATGAACGACAGGGTCTTCGGAAAAATTCTTCAGTCGTAACCATAACGATTCCGTGGTCAAAATTACAATTTCCTGATAATCAAAAGGATTGGTCATGACTATCTCTACAAATACCCATTCTCCTGCGCTCGAACTGACGAACCCTCGACAACGTCCCTGGTATATCAAAGGGCTTGCGAGAACAACAGCTTATATCATCACTTTTACAATCACCGCCGTTCTGAAATTATTCGACAAAATCAAACCCTCGTCTCGACAACTCGATCAGTCAAAACCCCTGACAATCCTGCTCACTGCCGGCTCCGCCTCCGAAAACTGGCTCAAGAACCACATCCTCCCCTTGTCCCATTCCGAAAACTGTCGTCAAATAATTCTCATCAACGATCAGCCCGCATTAGCTTTACCCAAAATACAATGCCTCTGTCCCCCGCGCTGGCTCAAAATGATTTTCGGTCGAACCCCCTCGCGCCTGATGACCTATTTTTTCACCGCAATCCGTTTCAAGCCCGATATCTGTGGCGGCTTTCATCTGATTCCAAACGCCATGCTGGCTTTGATCGCTGCCAGGTGGACCGGCGCCCAATCCCTGTATTTCTGCGTCGGGGGGCGAACGGAATTTCTCGGCGGCGCCTCTCACAACGAAAAATTCCCCTTCGGCAGGACAGGCCGCAATGACCCGCGACTGGAACGTCGGCTTTTAGGTCTGATCAATCGTTTTGATCGTATCGTCACTATGGGAACCGGTGCAAAAAAAACATTACAACACTTCGGAATCATCAATCCCATTGAAGTCATTCCCGGCGGCATCGATCCGGAGCGATTTTCTCCTTCCCGCGAGACTCCCATTTATGAAATTGTCATTACATGTCGAATGGTTCCCGTTAAACGCCTTGACATTTTTGCTCAGGTCGTTCACGTTCTGCGCCAATCCCTTCCGAACATTCGCGCCGTCATTGTCGGCGACGGCGAGCAACGGCCTGCGCTGGAAAAATTGATCCGGGACTTAAAAATCGTTGATAATCTTTATCTCGCCGGTCAGCAAAGCGATATTCCGTCGTTCCTCCGAAAAGCTCGCGCCTTTGTCCTCACCTCCGATTCCGAAGGGCTTGCGCTTTCCTTGATGGAAGCGATGATGTGCGGCCTGCCGGCGGTTGTGTCCGACGTTGGCGATCTGGGCGATCTGGTGGAAAACGGCAAGAACGGCTGGCTGGTAAAACGACGCGATGTTCACGCCTTCGCCGAAAAAATTTATGAACTACTGACCAACGAACATCAATGGAATATGTTCTCCAAAAATGCCCGAGAAAGTACTTTCCAACTGTCAATTTCGGAAATTGCCCGACGATGGACCCACTTTCTTCAGGTCGATCCGCGGCGCACTAAAACCGCTGATTTGAAACAAGCGGAGATTCTTGAAACATGAAAAAAGCATT